>DDER01000011.1 GCA_002336735.1 Candidatus Saccharibacteria bacterium UBA1949
CCTTACCACTTGGCGACACCCCACTACCATAATTATTATACTCGAAATGTGCAGAGGGTTCGAATCGGATTCGACCCACCGATGGCGGGCCCGCGAGTCAGGCACATAAACCAGTTTATGTGTGACATCGCCTTGCGAACGCTCACTGAGCGTTTTCACCCCGAATGCTGGGACCAGAACCCANNGGTGAGGATAAACCTCATCCGGGCTGCGGCCTTGCGAACCGCCACTGGCGGTTCTCACCTTACCACTTGGCGACACCCCAATAGTGCACGTTGCTCATTATATCAAATATTGTCACCAAATTGTTTCTGGCCGCCATGGGACCAGCCCGCTCGTCGATTCCTTCGCAATCGCTTTTTGGTACTACTCAGTCGGGATGATGCATCTCAGCCGGCTCCTAGACTTTAGAGCTGCCACTAGCGGCGCTCGCCCAGTGCCTTGTCACGATAAAATTCTTTCAGAATTTTTCGGCGACCCCGCCTCAACTCCGTGAACTGAAGTGCATCGGGGTTTCCGGCCTTGCAGACAGCCACTGGCTGTCTGCACACTTGGCGACACCCCAATAAGCGATACCTAAGTATGATAGCAAAAAAGCAGAATATCGTCTAGGATAGGGGGTCAATGGAAGATCCTCGAACGGTTGCCCGAAGATCTTAACCGTGTGCCGCCACTCTATATAATTTGCGAGGAGAAGACGCATGTGTGAGATAGCGACCCTCTGCTTATATAGTATGCGTAGTGACACGCACTTATGATAACGATAGTGAATAAGTCATTCTGTAATATTATTTACAAATCTCGAGAATAGGTGCTTGTCTGTATCAAAAAGATGTGCGATGATGAAATTATGAAAAAGAACAACAATCTCTATCAATATTTTGTGGGTGGGATGATTATTCTCATCGGTGCAGGGTTTTTGTTACAGAGTCTTGACTTAGTCGATTTTGAGCAGGTTGTAGATAGCTATTGGCCGCTCGCTATTATCGCGATTGGCGCCCTCAGTTTGTCGAGTAATCCACGCCGCTGGCCGTGGCCGGTATTTATCATGATCGCTGGGATTACGTTGTTGCTGAGGTCTCTTGATATTGTCCAATTCGATATATGGAACATGCTATGGCCAATTATCTTGATTGGGCTCGGTGTGACATTTATATTTAATCGCACCAATGAACACCATGAATCTGCTCACGCGACGCTTCACGAGGCGGCGATGTTTACAGGTATTAACAAAACGCTTGGCACGCGTGATTTCAAAGGCGGGGATGTTAATGCTATTTTCGGTGGTGTCGAGATTAATCTTGCAGATGCAAGCATCAAAAAGAACGCCACGATAGATATATTTGCGATGTTTGGCGGTGTAGAAATCACCGTACCACCCGACTGGGAAATTGATTCGCAGGTGCTAGCTATTTTTGGCGGTGTCGAGTTGCCGCGCTCCACACCAAAGAACCCTAAAAAGACGCTTCACTTGCGTGGCACGTGTCTATTCGGTGGTATCGAAATCAAGCGGTAATGTAGCAAAAAACACTTTCTTTTCACGGTCTTCTCGTTGTTATAATGAAACTATAAGCAAGATACGATAGTATAGCTTAGAAAGGGGAAGTAGTATGAAGATGACAACCAAAACCATCGCCTCTCTGATGGTAATCACGGCGATATCGGCTGCCATACCTGGCGCAAGCCAACTGGCACATATCGGACGTAAGCGCCAAGAGTCACAATTTGATCGATTACTCCAACGGCACGACCGCAAAGGCGAATTGAGGGCTGAGGTTCTCGGAATTGCGCCGCTTGAATTTAAGCATATGCAGAAGCGGATGACCTTTCGCCAGATTACAAACAAATGTGGGTTTAGCTCGCAGAGAGCGTTTCGTTTAGCGCTCCTCGGTAGGCTTCGCACTGAACTACGCCAGCGCGGCTGGACAACAAAAGAGATGGATGAACACGTCCATATTCGTCTTTGCCGCATGGCATAATGCCTCGACTTACACCTATACCACCCCTCTTCACGCTAGGGGTGGTATTTGATATGGTCTCACTACGCTAGCTGTAGCGCCATAAATATTTTTACAACACAAAATCTATTGACGAACCCTATATGTGGGAGTAGGATAAATCCATAAGCACTAAATATAGTGTTTACCGACTACTAGCGGCGAGAGACGGGGACCGCTAGCGGCCAAACACCACACACTATCATAAACACAGTTTTGCATTGACTCACGGCCGCATAGGCTTGGTTGTTAGTGCTCGTATAACAAGGAGGGGAGCATGTACGTATATATCAAAAAGCGCGATGGCCGCAAGGTCAAGTTTATGGTGGCAAAGATCACTCGCGCGATAGAAAAGGCCGGTATTGCAACTGGTGAGTTTGCTGAAGCCGAGGCGGGCGTACTCACGCAGCAGGTTGTATCACGCGCGGCGGCTGAGATTGATACACGGGTACCCTCTGTAGAGCAAATCCAAGATATTGTGGAGGCTGTGCTGCTGGACTCTCACTACAAAAAAGCCGCCGAAGCATATATCATCTACCGCGATCAGCACAAAAAACTCCGCGAGATTGCGGATGTTGCGCACATTGATTTGATTGATCAATACCTCTCGAAGCTTGACTGGCGCGTCAACGAAAACAGTAATATGGATTATAGTTTGCAGGGTCTCAATAATTATCTCGCTGGCGAAGTCAGCAAGACGTACTGGCTTAACAAAATCTACACGCCAGAGATTGGTGCCCTCCATACATCGGGCGATCTTCACATCCACGACCTCAGCTTGCTCAGTGTCTATTGTGTTGGCTGGGATTTGATGGATTTGCTACGAGAAGGGTTTACTGGTGTGCCAAATAAAGCTGCTTCTAAGCCTGCCAAACATTTTCGCTCAGCTCTCGGTCAAATTGTCAATTTTTTCTACACGCTCCAGGGTGAAGCGGCGGGCGCCCAGGCATTTTCTAACTTTGATACTCTACTGGCGCCATTTATTCGGGCTGATAAACTCGAATACGCGGAGGTCAAACAAGCATTGCAAGAATTTGTCTTTAACGTCAATGTGCCGACTCGTGTCGGGTTCCAGACGCCGTTTACCAATATCACTCTCGATCTAGAGCCGCCTCAACACATGGCGGGCGTGCCGGCGATCATCGGTGGCGAGATCCAAGAGACAAATCACGGCGACTATCAGGCAGAAATGAATATATTCAACAAAGCGCTGCTTGAAGTATTGTGTGAGGGTGATGCTAATGGCCGCGTATTTACGTTTCCGATCCCGACCTATAACATCACGTCAGAATTTGACTGGGACAACCCTGTAGTTGAGAATCTATGGGAGGCAAGCGCCAAATATGGTATTCCGTATTTTTCCAATTTCGTCAATAGCGATATGAAGCCCGAGGATGCCCGCAGCATGTGCTGCCGTTTGCGTATTGACAATCGGCAGCTCGAGTATCGTGGCGGTGGTCTTTTTGGTTCAAATCCTATGACTGGAAGCGTCGGCGTCGTGACGATCAACTTGCCGCGTATCGCGCTCAAGACAACAAATGAGCAAGAATTTCAAAAGCGCCTAGAATACCTCATGCAACAAGCGCGCGAAAGTCTGGAAGTCAAGCGAAAAACGCTCGAGCGCCTCACCGACGCAAATCTCTACCCTTATACGAAATTTTATCTACGAGATATCAAAAAGCGTTTTGATAAATATTGGAAAAACCATTTCTCAACAATTGGTCTGGTAGGTATGAATGAAGCTGCTGAGAATTTGCTCGGCGTCAATATCGCCAGTGATAAAGGCAGGGCATTTGCCGAACGAACACTCGATTTTATGCGCGATACGCTCATGCGGTATCAGCAAGAAACCGGCAACAACTATAATCTCGAGGCGACACCCGCAGAAGGCACAACCTATCGCCTAGCGCAGATTGACCAGCGAGATTATCCTGACAGCGCAGTATTTGCCAATGGCGTCGGCGCGACTGTAGAGGCACCGTTTTATACCAACTCGACGCATTTGCCCGTGAATTACACGAATGATTTGTTTGAGTTGCTGGATCTACAAGATGAGTTGCAGACGAAATATACTGGCGGTACGGTCGTGCATTTCTTTCTCGGTGAACGCGTGGCTGACCCTCGCACGCTCAAGGGCTTAGTCAAAAAAATCTGTACAAACTATCGTCTGCCGTATTTTACTTTCAGCCCGAGTTTTAGTATCTGTCGTAACCACGGCTATCTGATCGGTGAGCAGCCAGCTTGTCAGGAATGCGGCGAAACGTGCGAGATTTATTCACGAGTTGTTGGATTTTTGCGCCCCGTTCAACAATGGAATGGCGGCAAAAAAGCCGAGTTTGCGATGCGTCATCACTATGACTCGGCGGCAGACCATATTAAGACACTGACTCCTGCGGGGTAATATGAAGATCGGCGGAATAGAGAAGTTCTCAACAGTAGATTACCCGGGGCATACTTCGGCCGCTATCTTCACTATAGGCTGTAATATGCGCTGCGGGTACTGCCACAATCCTGAACTAGTACTCCCTGAGCAGTATCTTGATAGTTTGCCTGTTGATGAGATCGTGCGATTTCTACACACGCGAATCGGGCTGCTAGACGGTGTGACAATTAGCGGCGGCGAACCGACAATACATAATGACCTGCCAGAATTTGTACGAATGGTTAAAAATATGAGCTATCTCGTCAAACTCGATACCAATGGCACCCATCCTCGGATGCTCGAGCAGATGCTCGATGACAATCTGCTTGATTTCGTAGCGATGGATATTAAGGGGCCGCTCGATATGTACCAGCAAATTGCAGCGCGTCCTGTCGACGAGGCAGCCATACGCGACAGTATTCGGCTCATCAAAACACGTGTAGCGCATGAATTTCGGACGACAATCGTTCGCGGCCAGCTCGTGCCTGAGGATTTCGATGCTATTGGTCAATTAGTAGCTGGGGCTGAGCGCTATGCGCTCCAGTATTATCGCAAAGGTCAGACAGTCAGCCCGCAGTTTCAGGAAGCTGAGGGGGTGTCCGACCACGCTATGCAACAATGCTGTGCGATCATGAGCCGGTATGTCAAAGATGTGGTGGTGCACTAATGGAAAAAATAGCAGCTATCGTCACGCGTGTGCGGCGCGAAAGTCCTGATGTCGTCACAATTTATTTTCTGTTGCAAAACAGGGCGAAACTCGACTACGAGGCGGGCCAGTACATCACTGTGTATTTCGAAAATTCATCAGCGCCTGAGGGCAAAGCCTATAGTCTATCGAGCGCGCCGCACGAAAAGTGGATGAGTATCACGGTCAAAAAAATCGGCGAGTATTCTGGCCGACTCCATGCGCTACGAGCGGGCGATGTATTCGCGATTTCCGAGGCCTATGGTTTTTTCAACCCTCGCACCAGCCAGCCAATTGTCGCTATCAGCGCCGGCTGCGGCATTGCGCCGCTATGGAGTATCATCAAGGACGAATATTGGCGCGAAAAAGCTCGCATTGCACATGTTTTTTACACCAACAAAACAGCTGACGACATACTATTTCAGCATGAGATATCCGACCTGCATGCGCAGCACCCGGATCTCAGCGTCGCTCATTACATCACACGCCAGCCAGAATTAGGCGATGCATTTCGCATCGGACGTATCGATATAGACGCCGTCGCGCAGCTAGGTGATGAAGCCAGATACTTGGTGTGTGGATCGGTCGAGTTTGTCAAAGATATGTGGGTGGGACTTATGCAACGCGGCATAGGGCAAAACAATATATCAACCGAAACGTTTTTTGAGTAATAGCTATTATGGCAGAAATCAGCAGAGGACAGTCAATCGAAGAGCGTCGAGCGGCTCTCGCAGAAATTGTAGCGGCCCGCCGAGCGAATTTGGGAGCGGCAGCATGCGGCAGCTGTACTAAGCGCGATCAATGTGCGCTCGAGCCAATCGATGACACGTGCCACGAGACGTCAAATGTAACAATCGATACGACCACACCAGACGCCCGTGCACGTGCTGTCTTGGCTCTACGCGACGATACAGTTCCTCGCGTACAGCTCGCCTCATGTCCTAAACCATCACCTGTACTGCTACCAAAACGCTCTCAGGCGATTAGGATTCTACCTACAGAGCGACCCGTACGAAGCCATCAGGCTGAAAAAGGATTTCTCGAGCGACTACTCGATGGAATCGTCGAGGCAATTGGTGGCGCGGCTGTTCGGGCATCTACAGGCCATAGGTAGGCAGTTATCATAGCCATTACCCATGGTTATCAGGTATACTAAGTCATATATGAATATGCTAATTACGGTAATAGCTGATGGCCTCATAATCCCGATGGTGGGAATTGCGGTTTATGTTATTGTGCGACATGTGGCTGGGGCGAATCGGTATCAGATGTATTGTCGTATTATCATGGCAGGTCTGACGTCGTACGCATTTGCTAAAATTCTGGGACTATTATTTCAGCCAGAGGGAGAGCGACCGTTCGAGAAATTGGGGGTTGAGGCAGGTGCGGCATATCTTAATAACCCCGGGTTTCCTTCTGACCATGCTTTGTTCGCAGTATTTCTGGCTCTTGTGGTGTGGTACGTGACTCGCAGCCGTAGGTGGAGTCTTGTGATGACGGTGCTCGTCGTCTTGGTATGTGTTGGCCGAGTGATCGCGCTCGTACATACCCCCCTAGATGTGTTCGGCGGAGCTATCGTTGGACTTATCGGTGGCATCTGGTATCGTGAGGCTTTTTTCAAAAATACTAAGCCGAGGCATGGCGTAAAACGCAAACAAGTAGTATAATATACGAGAAATGAGCACCCGTCAGGAAGAAACTATTGTTGAGCCGCCAATGCGTGTATCGCCGTTTATACCTATGTCCGTAGGTGAGCTACTCAGTGCGATGCTTGGTGGTGCGATAGTTGGATTCATCGTATGGGGAGCAATGTTCTTGTTAAATCAGTTTGTATTTAGTGCGTTGTTATGTCGGTCGAGTGGGTCCGAGTGCTCGTCTGCGCCGACCTATGCTATGATTGTTGCGATGGTTGTCGGAGCGCTTGTGGGATTAGGTTGGCTTGCTCGGATGCGTATTTATCGTCCCTTGCTGGCTGTGCTTGGTGTGACGATAGCTCTCTGGACGGCCCCTTTATTTAGCGTGGGGCTCCCCGTGCACGTGGCGTTATTGGTACTATCGGCTTTTTTTGCTGTCGGTTACGGGCTATTTGCATGGTTGGCGCGGCCGCGGTCTTTTCTCTTGTCATTGCTGCTCACGGTGCTTGCGATCATAGCAGTACGTATGGCATTTATTATCTAGCTTGACGAGTGCTATACTGGAGAGGTATGGAAATGCTTACTATTGTTCTGTTGCTTATTATCATATTTGGTATGGGGGCAGGGCTCTATGTAGCGACACATCGTCTTGGACAATTACAGAACACTTCGGCTGTAGAAATGATTAAGTCGGATGTCGTCGAGTTGACGCGCCATATCAGCAATTTACAGCAGGCGATGACAGAAAAAATCGATCGGTCGAGTAATTTGACGCAGACTTCTGTGCAAAAACAACTCACCGAGAGCGCCAAGTTAGTGGCAGATGTCACCCAGCGCCTAGCGAAGTTGGATGAGACCAATCGGCGAGTGGTAGATGTTGCAGATGAGCTCAAGACACTTCAGAACGTCCTCTCTAACCCCAAGCAGCGTGGTGTGTTCGGCGAGTATTACCTAGAGAGCGTACTTGAAAACGTCCTACCTCCCAAGCAGTACCAGATGCAGTATACTTTTGCTGACGGAGAGACGGTCGATGCAGCGGTGTTTCTTGATCGCGGTCAAATCCTACCGATTGATAGCAAATTTAGTCTTGAAAATTACAACCGTATGATCCAAGCAGAAACTAAAACCGAACGCGATAGACTGCTTGGTAAGGTCAGACTTGACCTCAAGGCCAGAATAGACGAGACAAGCAAGTATATTCGTCAAAACGAGCGAACAATGGATTTTGCTTTTATGTTTATTCCGAGCGAGTCGCTCTACTACGACTTATTAATCAACAATGTTGGTAGCGGGAGTAGTTCACGCGACCTTATCGAGTATGCGTTTCGCGACCGCCATGTGATTATTGTTAGTCCAACGAGTTTTATGGCTTACTTGCAGACAGTTCTACAGGGACTGCGTAGCTTGCAGATTGAAGAGCAAGCAAAAGATATTCAGGTGCGAGTTGGCAAACTGGGGCAACATATTGCTAAGTTCGAAGAATATATGCAGCGACTCGGTAACTCGCTAGGAACAACTGTCAATCACTATAACAATGCCCACAAAGAACTCAGCAAAATCGACAAAGATGTGGTGAAGATTGCCAAGATGGATTCTGGTGTTGATCCTATTCTGCTCGACAAGCCAAATGTGCATGACTAGTATGTGATGATATCAAAAACTCGCCGTAGGGTACGGCGAGTTAGTTGTTTGTTAGCTATTGTGAATTTAGGCTGTTTCTTCGACCGATCTGTTGAGCAGGTCGTAGATCACAAAGCCTAGGATTGCTCCAATTGTCGAAGTGACGAGATAAATTGCCACTGACCACCAGACGCTAGGACTTGACCATTGGAATGACTGGAGCGTGAAAGCTATGGCTGGGTTCAGGATAGTAGTTGCTTTGATGGTGGTAGCGAGCGACCCAGCAATCAATGCACCAATGAAGAGACCGCCACCTACCGTCACGGCAGCGAGTACGCGGTCACGCTCGTAGGTGGCGCGAGCGACTGCCATGCTAAACACCAGGATGCCGATCAATTCAGCTGCCAGAACAAGCCATTCCTTGCCTTCGGGGATAGGTAGAGCTTTAAATACTTCTATAGCACCGCCAGCGCCAAACATGGTTGGTTCAGCTACTGGAGCCTGAGAGACAAATGCTGATACAACACTAAGAGCAGCTATTGCTCCCATGGTTTGAGCGGCTAAGTAGCTAATGGCGCGAAGTCGGCCGATACGTTTGGTCGCCCATCCGGCGATCGTAAGCGCTGGGTTAATATATGCGCCAGAAATATGACCAACGGCCAAAACCACGGCACCAAGTGCAAACATAAGAATAATAGGCTGTCCTGAGCCTGCTAAAACGGAAGCTGCAAATATAAATGTCCCGACAAACTCTGCAATAACAGCAGCAAGCAAGCGAGTATTCGTGATGCGGTCTAGTAGCGAAGTGCGGCGTTGCGCGGACTGACTGACGATAGTCTTGCCGGCAGGTGCTGACTCAACTGAGTGAACCACTCGTGCCTGCGCCGCTTTGGCCGGCTTGGTCGCTTTTACTGTTGTGACTTTTGTCTTTGCGCCTGTCGAACGTGATGTTCGCTTAGGTGCGTTAGATGCTTTTCTGGTAGCCATCTAGGATTTCCCTCCATTAAAACTGTAGTGTCTATAGTATAGCACGGCTTTAGGTGATGTATACTTAAATGTATGGGAAGATATGTTGAACAAAACCAATCAAGAAGTAAATTACAGCAACGAATAGCCGCAGATTTGCGCGCCAAGGCGCTCGCGAGCTCCCGCGATGATGCGGCCGTAACAAATGCAGTCAATGATTCACACTATATGCAATCGACCAAACAAACAACTCAGCTCGCATGGGTGTGGCTAGCGGTGTGCCTGCTTGTTGTTGCGGGGATGATTTGGTTTGTGATCATGACATTTAACCAAAATGCCGCAGCGCCGCCAGTACGATTCTGATACCCTATCTGATATACTATATTCATCTATGGATGATATTATTCGCCTCGAAAACAATTTGATTGAGCGTATTGCGACATCTGATACGCCGCACGATGTCCTCAGATCACATGAAATCAAGCAACTCTACGCACAGATCCCGACGCTTCCGCCCGATGAGCGTAAATCATTTGGCCAGCAATTAAATCAGCTCAAGCAACGACTCGAAACTGCTGCCAAGGATCGTCAAGCGGTGCTCGATGATGTCAAGCTTGCACCTATTGATGTGACGGCGCCATTTGATATCAATGCGTCGCTGCCGTCTCTGCTGCCGAGCGAACAGGGGACGATTCATCCGCTGATGCGCGAAATTGAACGCATCTCCGATATCTTCAATCGCATGGGCTACGTGATAGAGGAGTCGCGCGAGATCGACGATCAATACCACATGTTTGAGAGTCTCAATTTTCCCAAGGGTCATCCAGCCCGCGACGACTACGATACATTTATGACCGTCGAGCGCGATGGGGATGGTGATCCACTCATCGCACCAGCTCATACGAGCACGATGCAGAATCGTATTCTGAGAAAATATCGTGATCAATTAGAGCGCGGTGCCGCCATCGCCGCTATCGTACCCGACCGTGTGTTTCGCAACGAAGATCTTGATGCGCGGCACGAGCATACGTTTTATCAAGTCGAGGGCGTGTATGTTGCGCGTGGTGTGCACGCCGGTATGCTCATCGCGACCTTGCAAGAATTTTTGCAGGAGTATTATGGCAAGCAACTCGATGTCCGCGTCAATCCATTTTATTTCCCATTTACTGAGCCAAGCTTTGAGTTCGCACTCAGTTGTCCGTTTTGCGACCAGGCTGGCTGTAGTGTTTGTAGTCATGAGGGATGGATAGAGCTACTCGGCTGCGGTATGATCCACCCGAATGTCCTGCGTGCTGCCGACATCGATCCCGAAATCTACACTGGTTTTGCCTTTGGTTGCGGCGTCGACCGCCTGGTCATGATGCGCTACGGCATCGAAGACGTGCGACATTTTCAGTCCGCCAAACTGGATTTTTTGAGGCAGTTTTGATGAGTGAAATCATCACAAACAACGCAGAACGTAGCGGTGACACACCGTTTGATTGGCAAGAGCTACAAAGTACTTTTGAAGCCATCAAGTGGAATAACGAGCATCAAGATCCTCTACGGCTAGAATCTCCCGTCAATATGCATTTGTTATCTATGCTTTGTCCAGACATCGATATTAAAACTGTACGAGAAAATATATGGAACAGCAAAGGAAGGATATTCCGCCGCAAAACGGCTGGGTGTGAGGCAATGCAGTCGTCAAGCAGCGCCTCGTTTGTGCAGTACGAGCATCGACGCGCTGTTTATGTAGAACGTATACGATACGGAGGCAAACTTTGGGATGACAAGGATGTGATTGAGCCATCGGCTGACCCTATATATTTGTCTGGACTTTCAACAAACATTGACTATCACATTACGGATGATTTTATCGAGTTTGATAGCATGATCAACATCCGTCCTTGTCAGCAGAATCCATCTCGTGATGTGCTTGATCATTTAGTTCGCAAAAAGACACAGGATATCATTACTGAGGTTGTGCATGAGTGAGCATGTGTTTGATAAAGCCAAATGGCAATCTCTTACGATATTCGAACAAATGGGTAATATCGGTAGCGAGGTCGGACGAGCCTTTAGCGCCAAACGTCGAGGCGATGAGGTCGCTATGACTGGTGCGCTCTATCGCGGCCTCGATCTGATCGACGCCACGGCTGAGCAGCTGGCGCGAAACAAATCACCGCGTCTCCGCGAAGTCCTCCGCGCCCGTGAAGTATTCGCTGGTCTCGAAGATGAGTCGCTCGAAAAATATTTTATGCAATTTGCCATCGCTGCACGGGAAGGAAGATAAGTAATGATCATCATTCGCGCGAAACTAAAGGAACAAAAACGCACCTATCGCGATATCGTCATTGATAAAACAAAAAGTCTCACAAAACTCGCCGAGGCCGTGACGGGCGCGTTTGGATTTATGTTCGACCACTGTTATGGATTTTTCTCGTCACCCGACATCTATGGTCGCGGCAAGGACGCGGTGCATTATGAGCTGTTTTATGATATTGATGAAGAAACTGACGAACTAACCGAAAGTGTGGAACAAACTCAGATTGACCATTTGTTTACACAGCCAAAAGACAAATGGTGGATGCTATTTGATTATGGAGATGATTGGGTATTTGAATTGGTTTATCAGCAAGAGCCGCCTGAGCTCTATGCTAAGCAACCACACGGCATGGTTATAAACTCAAAGGGCGATGCACCCAAACAGTATCAGGATTGAGAGTAAGTACACAGCCCGCGTGTCGCCAGGCACAACAAAAATAAGTTGGTTATAAAAACTACACTCCCATGGACATACGTCTGTAGGGAGTGTAGTTTGAGAAGAAAGTCATAAAAGACGTACTTTTATGCGTGCCTCATCGTTGTTGGCTGCGTGTATTACCCCGTTTCCAGACCACGCTATCACCACAATTGCTTTATCATTTTACTTCTCAAGGAGTATAATAGCAAGAGTATGTACGCAAAAAACTTCGATAAATGGAATCTTGAGAAACAGCGTATTGATGGCCGCAGACACCAGGCGTTTTTTCATGAACGTGAAGTTTGGTGGATGCAAATTGGTGTGAATGTTGGCTTTGAACAGGATGGGAAGAATGATGATTTTGTGCGTCCGGTTCTGATCGTACGAAAGTTTAATAATACAATCTTTTTGGGCATGCCACTCAGCACAAAACGCAAACCAAATAATAAATTTTACATCGAGATCACGCAACATCAAAATGAAATAGTTGCAGCTGTCATTTCGCAGATCAGGTTATTTGATGCACGCCGCCTAAAACGCAAAATGTACCGACTCGAAGAGCTTCACTATGAAAAAGTACGAAATGCCCTAAAGGAGATGTTGTGAAATACGCAAAAATGATCGAACCTCGCCGTAACGAGGTTCTCGGAGCCCGAAGGCATTGTAGTTCTATGGTAGCAAAACGGGCGAAAAAAGTCAATATGCGGAGAGATGCATGAAGTTATTGCTGACGTCAAATGGCTTTGTGAACGAACAGATCATCTCTGCCTGTGAGCAGTTGGTGGGTAAAGACCGGCGCGATAGATTTAATCACGCTGTTGAGTCTCATCGTGGGGTCATTTACGGTCTTACTGACGAGTCGGCTACTTTAGTTGCAGATGAAAAAAATTCGGTGATTGGTAGCGCGACAATTTATGAAAATGGAAAACTAGTTGAACAGGGTATAATAAAAGATAGATATGAAAGTTAGTCTCAATACCATACGACAATTTATTGATTTCGAACTGCCGCCAGTGGATAAATTGGTGCGGCGGATCAATCAGCAGCTGGGTGGGGTCGAGGAAGTTATTGATCTCGGTGCGAAATACAAAGATGCGCGGATCGTGCGCGTAGTCGAGTGCGAGAAGCATCCTAATGCCGATAAACTCAGCGTCTGCAAAATCGACGCCGGTGAAAAAGAGCTCGTCCAGGTCGTCTGCGGTGCGCCAAATGCCCGGACCGATATGTGGGCCGTGTGGCTGCCGCCGGGCAGCACGGTACCGATGAGCTACGATGACAAAGAGCCATTTGTGCTTGATGCGCGCGAATTGCGCGGCGTGATGAGCCATGGCATGCTGGCGGCAGGCGACGAGCTGGCTATCAACAGTGATCACGACGGCATCATAGAAATAACTGACTATGACATGAAAACCGCAAATAAGCTGCATCAAGGAGAATCTCTGATGCAGCTAAGGGCGGGGGATAGTTTCGCTAAGGTTTTTGGGCTTGATGATACGATTATTGACATCGAAAACAAGATGTTTACGCACCGACCAGATTGTTTTGGCCAATTGGGTGTAGCTCGCGAAATAGCAGGTATTCTCGGCCATCAATTCACAAGCCCTGAGTGGTACCAAAATTTGCCGGCATTTACGAGTGCGACCGGACTCGAACTGACGACATTCAATAGTGCTGGCGACAAAGTTCCGCGTGTTATGTTTGTTGCTATGCAAAACGTCGAAATCCGACCTAGTCCACTATGGCTCCAGTGCGAGTTGGTACGTATGGGCAGCAAGGCGATCAACAATATCGTCGACGCGACTAATTACATCATGTTGATCACTGCACAGCCGACACATGCGTATGATTATGATACATTACGCGGTCACAAAATCGGTGCACGCATGGCACGAGCTGGCGAGAAGTTATCAGTACTAAACGGCAAGACATACGAACTCACTGAGGATGATATTGTGATCGCTGATGACGAAGGGGCGATTGGCCTCGGAGGTATCATGGGCGGTCGCAATAGCGAAGTATCAGCTGGGACTAGGAGCGTTGTGCTCGAAGTTGCATCATTTGATATGTATGCCGTGCGCAGATCTAGTATGCGGCATGGTGTGTTCACTGATGCGCTGACGAGGTTCAACAAAGGTCAGTCTAAGATGCAAAATCCATATGTGATGAATAGGCTCATGGAGCTTGTGACGGCTGTATCAAGCGCGAGGCAGGCGAGCGCCGTCGTAGATGACATTCACGGCTCGCGAATTACGAGTCGCAATGTCACAACAACCAATGGTTTTATCAATGAACGGCTTGGCCTAGAGCTGGACAAAGATGATATACAGAAAGTCCTAAATAATGTGGAGTTTACAATAACACAGGAGCCAACAGTGATATCGATTACTGCCCCGTTTTGGCGTACTGACATCGAACTGCCTGAGGACATCGTCGAAGAAGTCGGCCGGCTCTATGGATTTGATACGTTGCCGCGAGAGTTGCCCTCGCGCAGTACCAAACCGGCACCTAAAAATCAAACAAGGATCATCACGCAACTTATTCGCGAGAGTCTATCACGCATGGGTGGCAACGAGGTGCTGACGTATAGTTTCGTACATGAAAATATCATGAAATGTGCGGAGCAGGATGTCGCACAAGCGTTTCAGCTCAGCAATGCGCTCAGTCCTGATCTGAAATATTATCGCCAGAGCGTGCTACCGAGCCTGCTCGACAAAGTGCATGGCAATAGTAAGTCTGGCTACGATGAATTCATACTGTTTGAAATCGGCAAAGGTCACAGCAAGACTCATCCGAATGATTCAGATGGGCTGCCCACTGAGTTGCGATACGTCGATGCGGTGTATACCAATAAATCCGCTTTGATGAGTGCGCCCTATTACACAATGCGGCGGGTTGTTGAAGAGTTGGCGCGAGAGCTTGGCATGATGGTGAAATTTGCAAGCATACAAGAAGCGACTGTTAAACAGTCACTGATGCCATTTGATATGTCTCGTAGCGCAGAAGTGTTTTCGCACGATGGCGTCAAACTTGGTGTTGTCGGTGAACTCAAACAATCTGTAATCAAACACTTTAAGCTATCGCCGAATACCGCAGCTATGACGCTGGATCTTGCGGCAATCATTGAGGCTCGTCGCGAGGTTGCTCGCACCTACAAGCCATTGTATAAGTATCCATCACTGATCCAAGATATGTCGCTCAAGATCGCACGAGATGTACGATACGACGATGTATTCCGCTGTGTGAGAGACGCATTATTGCCAGGTGATAGCCAGGTGGTTGGAGATATTTGGCCGATCAGTATCTATAGCCCATCAGCCGATGTCGATCACAAGACAATCACGCTGCGCATCAAAATTACCCATCCAAACCACACGCTCAGCGATAGCGACGTTTCGGCCATGTTGGACCGAGCCTGCCAGGAAGCGCACGAAGCCTATGGCGCCGAAAGAGTCTAGGTGACGGATGCTCTGTCTCGTGCGATTATTGTCGCGGCATGGGCGCATGATGGCCAATACCGCAAAGGTACTCATGTGCCGTACGCAACACATCCGTTTTCGGTCATGCTTCTCATCCATGAGAGCGGTGGCGATGAAATCACAAAAATCGCTGGCTTGCTCCACGATGTGCTCGAAGACGTACCGAGTGATCGATATAGTCGAGCCAACATGATGATAGAGTTTGGTCCTGAAGTTGTCGAGACAGTCGAGGGAGTCACGCATAATATGCATGAACCAAATTGGCTGCGTCGCAATCAGCAATATATTGATCATTTAGCGCACGTGTCCGAACGGTCTTTGATTGTCAGTGCGGCCGACAAGCTCCACAATATTAGTGCTATGCTCGGCGATCATGAACGAATTGGCGATGCGCTGTGGGAGCGATTTGTCGCGGATAAATCTGCGCAACAGTGGTGGTATCGTGGTGTCTATGAGGCGTTGAACCAACGAATCAGCGAACATGATCTTGTGCGGCGACTAGAGCGCGAAGTTCTGCGGTTCGAGATGCTGTAAATAGTTGCACTAAACGGCTGATCAATGAGACAATACAGCTAATGAAACACTTAATAAAAGTGCTTGGTTATGCACGAAATCTATGGCCCTACTATGTCGGCGTGACGTTTTTTACGGTGCTCATGAGCCTCTCTGCGCTCGCAATACCATTTGTCATCAAGGCTGCTACCGATCTTGTCGTACGTTCGATTCAGACAGGTCAGCCAGATGTCGCAGGCGCGATATTTTTTGCTCTTATGCTGCTCGTTGTTGATATTTTTGGGACGATCGTCACCAATATAGGTGGGTATTTCGGGGATGTGATGAGCGCTAAGATGAAAAAACAACTCAGCGAACGCTACTATACACATCTGCTCAAACTCCCGCAAGGGTACTACGACAAGGAGCTGACAGGTACGATCATCAATCGGCTCAACCGAACAATATTTGAAGTAACGCAGTTTATGAATGCATTTGCAAATAACTTTTTCCAAATGCTTCTGACGGTGGTACTGACAATCATTATTATTTGGACATATAGCTGGGAATTAGCGATACTCATCCTGATTCTGTACCCACTGTTTATGTGGCTGACGACACTGACGAGTAAAAAATGGCAACACTGGCAAGATGCCAAAAATCATGAGACCGATCTCGCCAGCGGACGATTCGCTGAGGTCATATCGCAGATCCGCGTTGTCAAAAGTTTTGTCCAGGAAAATCTTGAATTTCGACATTTTGAGCGCAAATTTCAGAATACGATCAATATAACATACCAACAATCACGCTATTGGCACAGTATGGATGTGATACGGCGTACTGTTTTGAATATAATATTTTTTGCGATATTTGCGTATTTGTTTGTGAATACTGTCGAGGAGCGGTTTACCATCGGCGAGATGGTGTTGTTGATCCAATTGATTGGACTCGTCAGGATGCCGATATTCAGCATGAGCTTCCTGGTCGACCAAACCCAAAAAGCCATTTCTGGATGCCGAGATTATTTCCGAGTTATGGAGACCAAGCCCGGTATCATCGACAAATCTCATGCGCCAGCGCTTGAAGTAACGCGCGGCGAGGTAAAATTCGATACCGTCACATTTGGTTATAATGATGGCGAAACAGTGCTAGATAGAGTGAGTTTCGTCGTAAACCCGGGAGAGAAGATTGCTCTGGTTGGCGAAAGTGGTCAGGGTAAGACGACGATCACCAGCTTGTTGATGCGGCTTTACGAGCCTGACAAGGGTGATATTATGATCGATGACATCTCGATTGCAAGCGTCCGCCAGACATCTCTACGAGATGCTATCGCTGCGGTATTCCAGGATGCGGCGTTGTTTAGCGGGACAGTCCGTGAAAATATTAGTTATGCCAAGCCTCACGCTACAGAAGCACAGATCATCAAGGCCGCCAAGGCCGCCAATGCGTATGATTTTATCAAAACATTGCCAAGTGGTTTTGATACGGAGATCGGCGAGCGCGGCCTCAAGCTAAGTGGCGGCCAGAAGCAGCGCATTGCTATCGCGAGGGCAATCCTCAAAGATGCGCCGATTCTGGTTCTTGACGAAGCAACAAGTAGTCTGGACAGCAAAGCCGAGAAACTCGTACAAGAAGCGCTTAGTAGGCTCATGGAAGGCCGCACGACATTGATCATCGCCCACCGGTTGAGCACGATAGCCCATGTTGATCGCATCATCACACTCAAGGGTGGTCGTATCGACGAAGAGGGCACGCCTGAACAACTGGCAGCCACCGGTGGAATATACAGCGAGCTGCTCGCGCTGCAAGCAGACACGCCAGAAATAGCCAAAAAACGCCTCAAGAAATTTGATATTAGCGGTTATTAAGCCCCATGTGGGCTGTGAGTTTGGTATACTAGATATAGTGGTCTATGGCAGAGATGGGCCGGTGAGTTTGTCGGGAAGATGCCTTACAGTAGTATCAAATAAAGGAGTAGTATGGCCACAAAAAAAAGTCAGCGTATCGGGATAGTCATTATTATGCTCGTAATGGTAGTTGGGACAATTGGCTCATTTGTGGCAATGATCCTTGGCAGTCATAATGCCAAGATTGATCTCGCAGCACAGCAAAAACAACAGGCTGAGGTCCAAAAGTTATTCTCTGAGTACCAGGCTACGGTTGCTGAGCGTGATAAGCAACTTTCCGACAAATATTATGCGCAGCTCGTTGAGCATAGTTCGCGAGTTAGCGCATTTGACCCGGCTACATTGACCTCACTTCAGCTAGTCGATCTCACAATAGGTGATGGAGAAGTTGTTACTGATCAAACTAAATATAGCGCATACTATATTGGCTGGAATCCTAAGGGGAAAATATTTGATCAATCCATCGACGGCAATAAGTTGAAATCACCACTGCCCAGCGGTGGTATGATTGATGGTTGGAATGAAGGGGTTGTTGGCATGAAACTGGGCGGCGTTCGTGAGATCGCTGTGCCGTCTGACAAGGCATATAAGGATGCGGGGCAAGGTGATGATATTCCACCGAACACACCAATAAAATTTCTCGTCTTGCTCATACCGGTCGTGGAAGAAGTCCCCGTTCCACAGAAACTGCTTGAGGCGTATGGCAGCTAAGTCTAAGAGCGTAACACGTGATGTTGTGATGATCGGTGCTGGCCCGACGGCATTGTCGGCGGCGATCTATACAACGCGCGAGGATATTGATACGGTACTCTACGAAAAAGCTGTCATCGGCGGTTTGGCTGCGACCACTGATCAGATCGATAATTATCCTGGATTTGCCGAAGGAGTCCCCGGACTCGAGCTTGCAACTAGCCTAGAGAAACAAGCTGTACGTTTTGGAGCAGCTATCGAATACGGAGAGGTCAGTGCTATTGTCAACAAAGGTGACTACAAAGAAATCACTGTCGATGGCTCGCCTGTCAAAGCTCGAGCGGTCTTGATCGCGACTGGTAGTGACTACAATAAGCTCGGTATCCCAGGTGAAGAAGCTTATTATGGGCGTGGTGTTCATTACTGCGCAACCTGCGATGGGGCTTTTTACCGCGATAAACGGCTGGCTGTCGTCGGAGGCGGCAACTCTGGCGTGCAAGAAGCAATATTTTTGACACGATTTGCGTCTCATATTGACCTATTGGTGCGTAGCTCAATCAAGGCAAGCCTGGTCCTCCAGCACGAGCTCGAACAGTATGTCAAAGCTGGTCAGATCACAGTCCATCTCGCGACCTCGCCGACAGAAATACTTGCAATAGACGGCAAAGTCAATCGCGTGCGGATCGAAACAAGCGGCAAACAACACGATTTAGAAGTTGATGGTGTTTTCGTGTTTATTGGCCTCAAGCCAAACACGCAGTTTCTGGCTGGCAGCCCTATCGAGCTTGATGAAATCGGTCTGATAAAGACCGACGCAAAACTGCAAACATCAATGCATGGCGTCTATGCAGCCGGCGACGTACGTTCGGGTGCAACTATGCAGATCGCGAGTGCAGTGGGCGAAGGTGCAACTGCCGCACTCAATATTCGCGAGTACCTCGATGGGCTTAAGCGCTAACGACCGACGATTTCTTTTTTGATAAAGGCTTCGATTTGAGCAATGACATCTGGATCTCGTGATTCAAGCGCGACTTCGCGCGTACCCAGCCAGACCCCGCCCGCCGAGAAATTGTGCGACCCTGAGATGGATATTTTTTCACCATCTGGCATCTCAAAAATCATACACTTTGCGTGGATATAGCGATCACCATCGTAGCGATTTGGTTGACGCTTGATGAGCTCATTCCATCGCAATAAGATGTAGTTGAATGAGCCTGTCAATGATGAACGGTTAAAATACATGGCACCAGGCTTTTGCTTTAGAATACGTCCGAGCTTGCCGCTAGGATTGTACTGCGACACATAGGTGATGTGTTTGGCTTTACTAGCATAATGACAGGCTCGTCGATAGATGATCGAGTCACCCACAAAGCCGCCATCGATCAATATAAGATTATCGGCAGTACCAAACTGATGACTAGGGTAGGCACTACCATATCGATCAGATGCTATAATTCGTAGGTGTTCTTTTGCGATGCGTAGCGCCAGGTTTTGATCGGTGATACGAAACATAAAGTCCGCGCTTGCAAGGCCTTTTGAGTAGAGATTGATACCACCAAAACAGTAGATTGTGGCATCAATAATAAGCCATTTGGTGTGAGTTCGACGTGCGAATAATGATGGACCGGCTTGACCTAGCCACGTAACGCGCGCCCCGCTTTTTTCTAGTGACTGCTTCATGTGTCGGAGGCCCTGAATGTGCGAGCGAAAGTTTTTTACTGGCGACTTGGTGCCGTCGAACTCGCGATAGCTGAAAAACATATCCATCCCGATATTGACATCAACGCCGCGGGCGGCGGCCTCTGTAATGGCCTTGATGATCTCGGTAGTATCATCGTCATCTGTCACGACAAGCGCTAGGAGGTATATCTGATGCTTAGCCCTGTGTATTTTTGTGATAATATCTTCGACATACTCAGTTGTATTTAGTAGTGTAAAGACAGAACGCATGGTATGTATTATATATCTTTCTTCTGAAAACTGATAAAATAAATGACAGTTTGATAAAAGGAGAAATAGATGACAGATTTTAATACAGTCCTAAATCCTGGTGATGTCGATGGCGGCAGCATTACCATTGTCGTTGAAATACCGGCAGGATCTAGTCATAAGATAGAGTGGAATCGTAAGGCGGCGTATATGCAGCTTGACCGAGTCGAGCCCCAGATATTCGCTAAGCCTACAAACTATGGTTTTATTCCCCAGACGCTTGATGAAGATGGCGACGAACTTGATGTTTTGCTTATCACGAACGAACCACTGCCTACGGGCGTGGTTGTCGAAGGTCGTATCGTGGGCGTCATGAAATTTATTGATGATGGTGAAGTCGATGACAAGATTGTGGCGGTGCCAAGTGATGATCGTCACACCAAAGATGCCATACAGAGCCTCGCTGATCTGCCAGAACAACTGCTCAAGCAGATTGAATTTCATTTTAATCATTACAAAGATCTCAAAAAACCTGGCTCGACCAAAGTGCAGAGCTGGGGAAGTATTGAAGAGGCTAAGCAGGTAATCCACGAAGCAATCGATCGTTGGAATGAGCAATAGCTGCCTTATTTTTTGCGAAAGCTTTTGCGCTTACGATGGATGATTGCAGCTGCGCTCGATAGACGGCTAATCAGACCTTCACTTTTCAGTTGTGAGCGGAGTTTTATGCGCGCGTGACTTGTCGTGACAACATCCATCCAACCTTCTTTGGGGCCAGCGCCGCGCTTGGTAAGTATTTCGATTCGATCGCCATTTTGTAATACCTGATCAAATGGTGCGATGCGGCCATTAATGCGAAAGGCATAGGCATTGCGCGCGACATCACTATGCACGAGGTAGGCAAAGTCAAGTGGCAGAGCGCCTTCGGGTAAGTTGAAAATATCACCTTTTGGAGAGTAAACAAAGATACGATTCGAGAACAAATCGACCGCTAGCTGATCGTGGCTAATTGCTGTGCCACTTTGGAGTCGTGATGCAACATCCTGAAGTTGAATGATCCATTGCAGTTGAGCGGGTAGTTTTGATAGACCGCCACGGCGTTTTAGGTATGATTTACTATTTTTTTGCTCTTGATAGTGAAAACTGGCCGCCAGGCCACGCTCGGCATACTCGTGCATCGCAACGGTGCGGATCTGAAATTCGACGATTTGCTCATTGGGCGTTAGTACTACTGTGTGGAGGCTCTGATAGCCATTTGGCTTAGGCACGGCGATATAATCTTTGATGCGGCTGATCATCGGTTGATACAGACTATGCAAGATGCCGAGGACGCGGTAACAATCCTCTTGTCTAGGTACGATAATACGCAGTGCCATGAGATCATAAATATTATCGATATCACCGCCGACCTTTGCTAGCTTGCGATGGAGGCTAAATATACTTTTGACGCGACCATCGATCTCAAAGGCAAGTTGCTGTTTTTTGAGTTCATTTTCAACTTCCTGACGTACCTTGCCGAGTTTTCGGGTGCTTCGACCCAGCCGTTTTTTCATGAGGTTTTGGACGCGCCGATACTCAACTGGCTCTAGGTATGCAAATGATAATTCTTCTATCTCCATACGAACACGCCCCATGCCCAGACGGTCGGCCATTGGAGCAAATACATCAAGCGATTCGCGTGCAATTTTTTTCTGTTTGTCGAGCGGCATGTGCGACAATGTCCGGAGATTGTGTAAGCGGTCAGCAAGTTTGATGATAATCACCCGCACGTCATGGCCGACGGCGATAAGAAGCTTTGACAGATTATCCGTGGTTTGGGGTAAATAGTGCTCTAGGCTTTTCATGCCAGCTCGTGTCTGACTGACTTTTGTGACTCCCTCTACTAAAAATGCTACGTTACGACCAAATAGTGATTCAATCTGCTCAGCAGTCGTGTCAGTATCTTCTATGGTATCATGCAGTACGCCCGCCAGAATCGAATCAATATCCATGCCCCACTCTATCAATATTGCAGCCACGCTGAGCGGGTGAGTAATATATGGTTCGCCGCTACGGCGTTTTTGACCCTCATGTGCCTTGGTAGCAAACTCGATAGCATGTTCAAGCTCAAGTATATCGTTCTCGCTATAATTTGGTCGTGCAGATTCAATCAGATCATGTGTAGGCATAGATTATATTATACGTGTATCGGCCTTTCTTTACACGTAAGATCATATCGCTTATACTTATAGCTATGAAGATATTTCTCGGAGCAGACCATGGCGGGTATCATCTCAAGGAGAAAATTGAGCTATATCTACTCAAGCGGGGCTATAATATTGAAGATGTCGGGAGTGAAGAGCTTGATCCCCAGGATGACTTTCCGCAATTTGCTCAAATGGCTGCCATAAAAGTGCTTGGCGAAGATGAAAAAACCGATCCACGCGCTATCCTGATATGTACGGGCGGTCAGGGCATGTGTATTGCGGCTAATCGTTTTCGTGGCATTCGGGCGGTCGTGATATGGGATGCCTTTGAGGCACGCGAGAGCCGCAATGACAATAATAGCAATGTTCTTTGTCTGCCAGCGCGACTACTCGATGACGATGCCGAGCTTTGGAAGAGTATTATCGATACGTGGCTTGTGGCGCCGTTTGCAGGAGCCGCTCGATATAAGCGTCGTAATGCAGAATTGGATATGTTTTAGCCGTGGCTGTTATCGCGCCGTGTATTACTGTTGAAACAGTCGAAGACTATCAGGCGTCTATCGACCGCATTCGACCGTTCGCCGAGAGGGTTCATATTGATGTTTCTGATGGTGAATTTGCACCTCGAAAACTGATTGATGTAACATCGCTTTTTTGGCCGGAAGCATGGACTGTCGATGTACATGTTATGATGAAACGGCCACGTGAGGCGCTCCAATATCTTATATCGTATAAACCCCACACGATCGTGCTGCACGCCGAAGCAGACGAAGAGATCGTTCCATTACTCACGTACATTCGCGACAATGGTGTTCGGGCAGGCGTAGCTTTGTTGCGGGGTACGGTACCGAGCGCTGTGGCGGAAGCGATCAAGCATAGCGACTATGTGATGATATTTTCAGGTGATTTGGGGCATTATGGAGGTACTGCTAATATGATGCAGCTAGAGAAGGTGCGTTTGATTCGAGCTATCAAGGCGGATGTAGAAATAGCATGGGACGGTGGTGTCAGTGTCGAAAATGCCTACAATCTCATGCAAGGAGGAGTCGATGTGCTCAATGCTGGAGGCGCTATCAACAAGTCCGAAGATCCACGGGCAGCCTACAATCAGCTTGTCAGCGAGATCAATAGACAATCGAGCTTCATGTAAGTGAGCAAAATCAACAGAGGAGACGATATGACTGGGCAACTTACCCAACACCAACTCGAAAAAACTGCCAATAGTGTTAGAAAGACGTTGATTACCATGCTAGAAGAGGCAGGGAGCGGGCACAGCGCAGGTCCGTTGGGCCTGGCAGACCTCATGACGGCGCTTTATTTTGACATTATGACTATCGACCCAGCCCGGCCTGATTGGTCAGAGCGAGATATCTTTGTGCTCAGCAATGGCCACTGTGTGCCGGTACAGTATGCTTGTATGGCAGAGCGAGGATTTTTTGACAAATCAGAGCTCATGACACTGCGGAAACTAGGTAGTCGTTTGCAGGGTCACCCTGAACGAACCAAACTGCCGGGTCTCGAGGTCACGAGCGGTCCGTTAGGAGAGGGGCTAGGACAGGCTGCTGGGTATGCATATGCTTTGCAATATCTTGATCATCAGCGTCATCGATGGGTATATTGTGTGACGGGCGATGGAGAGTTGAACGAAGGAAATATTTGGGAGACAGCCATGTTTGCTGCTAAGTACCGGTTGAGCCAGCTCATTGTCTTTGTCGATCGTAATAATATCCAGATCGACGGCCCCACGGAAGATGTCATGCCGCTTGAAGACTTGCACGACAAATGGGAAAGTTTTGGCTGGCATGTTCAAGAGATAGATGGACACAACATTGAGAGTATTCAGGATGCGGTAGGGATGGCAAAGGCAATCGAGAACCGCCCCAGTGCCATCATTGCTCACACCATACCGGGCAAGGGAGTTGACTTCATGGAATATGACTACAAGTGGCACGGCGTCCCGCCAAATCATGATCAGGCTAAAGAAGCATTGCATAAGTTACGGACACTCGATGGCCGTATACGAGGAGAGCACAGATAATGAACTATCCATTGAACCCTAAAGTGTTGAAGCCGGATGTTGAGATGGATGCGATACGAGCTGGATTTGGCCGCGGTCTTAAAATAGCCGGCGATCAGGATCCGCGAGTGGTTGCACTATCGGCTGATCTGGCCGAGAGCACGCAAGCACATCTGTTTGCCGAAGCTCACCCTGAGCGCTTCATAGAAGTAGGTATCGCTGAGCAGAATATGGCGTGTCTTGCAGCTGGGCTGGCGCAGGCAGGCAAAATACCATTTGCGACCAGTTTTGCGGCGTTTAGCCCTGGCCGTAATTGGGAGCAAATCAAGACAACGGCTTGTATCAATGAGCAGCCCGTTAAGATCGTGGGTTCTCACGCTGGGCTGAGTGATGGCCCTGATGGCGCGACGCATCAGATGTGTGAGGATATTGCCTTGATGCGCGTACTACCCGAAATAGTCGTGATCGCACCCGGTGACAGTCTCGAAGCTGAGCGTGCCACGCTCGCTATCGCCGTTGATGATCGTCCGACCTATCTTCGTCTCGCACGCGAGAAAACAGCGATTATCTCAACAGCTACCTCGCCATTTGAGATCGGCCGGGCCTATGTACTGCGCGAAGGAACCGACATCTCGTTGTTTGCTACGGGTACGATGACGTATCAGTGCCTCGCGGCCGCACAAATATTAAGTAAGCACAATATTTCCGCCGAAGTTGTCCATGTGCCGACGATAAAGCCGCTCGATAAAGAGACGATTTTATCGAGTGTAGGCAAAACTGGCCGCGCCATTACCACCGAGGAAGCCCAAGCGGCTGGCGGATTTGGCGGTGCAATTGTCGAACTGCTGTCCGAACAGCTGCCCGTACCGGTGCGGCGTATTGGTATGCTCGATCGCTACGGCGAAAGTGGTAGCTATGCAGAGCTTCTCGCTGTCTGCGGCCTCGACGCCGCGTCGATCGCCAAAACTACCACTGAGTTTGTGGCCAAAGTGCCACAGTACAAAGCCGGATATTAAAGTATTGGTATCACGGAGTTATCCTGTGCGGCTAAAGCTGTACTCTATCTTGTTCGTCTCCTACTTTGTGCGCCGCGGTCAACTCTCAGGCTGCAATTGCTTAACGGTCGATGAATGGGATAGGGCACGGCTTTAGCCGAGCCAGCATATGCCCAAATCAGTACAAGATGAAAACGGCCCACCATGCGGGCTCGACGTGGCGGACGATGGATCCAGCACGGTGCCGTTTTCGGTGGGCGTTACTCTTCCCCTTCCTCTTGATGTCTGTAACCGGCAGCAGCAGTAGCACTGAGGCCAGCCGCTACGGTAAAAATAAGTGCCGCTAGTATGGCCCATGTCGACCACCAGTGATGAGCCGCGCTCGCGGCGATAGTGACCCATGCTAGGGCCATGAATGCGTTGATGTATGCCAGGCACGTGTAGAGGCGGCTTTTCATCACTGACTCCTTTAGTCGATGTAGCGAAAGAAAAGTATCTTATTATCGTATCATACTTGTTTATAAAAGTCAATAGTTTCGTTGCCATAACAGAGATGATATACTTAGGATAAACATAATCACTTCTATAGGGAGCGGCAATACAGATGGGGCTAACAATCAGCGAAATCAGAGATCGGACGACTAAGGCTCGACAGTTGATGCATCGCAGTCGAACGCAACATTTTGCGGTTGGTGCGTTCAATATTGACAATCAAGAAACATTGATTGCTATCTGTCGCGCTGCACAAAAACTCAATGCCCCTGTAATGGTGGAAGTCGGCGAGACAGAGTACCGCGCGCTCGGGCTAGAGAATGTTCGCGATTTGGTGGATAATTATCGCGACGAATATGGTGTCGAAATGTTTATGAATCTTGATCACGCACCAACGATCGATGACTGCAAGCGAGCCATCGATATCGGCTACGAGTTTATCCATATTGACATATCGATGGAGAATCATGAGGCTAGTTTGCGCGAGATTATCGATGCGACCAAAGAAGTTGTGGCGTATGCGAGGTTTACCGGTGCGTTGGTTGAGAGCGAGCCGCATTATTTTGGAGGGTCTTCCAATGTTCATGAAGAAAAGATTGATTATGAAGAAATTAAGAAGACGTTTAGTACACCGGAGAGCGCCGAGTTTTTTGTGCATGAAACGGGTATTGATACATTTGCGGCTGCTATTGGTAATCTCCATGGCAAATATCCGGTACCAAAAAAGCTTGATCTTGAGCTATTGCAGGAAATTCGCAATCGGCTTAGTTGCCAGATTAGTTTGCATGGAGGTAGTGGCACGCCGTTACATTATTTTGAGGATGCGGCACGGATCGGGGTTAGCAAAATCAATATCAATAGTGATATGCGCTATGCCTTTCGAACAACACTTGAGAAGGCACTTGCCGAGCATCCTAATGAATACGCTGTTATCAAGCTGATGCCTGAGGTCTATGGAGCAGTGCAGGTAGTTATCGAAGAAAAAATCAAAGCGTTTGGCAGTATCGATCGGGCGGTGCGATGAAAACTCCACGAATTTTAGCTATCGGCAAGGCGACACAAGATGTTTTTATGAAAAGCGATGAGTTTGATCCTCATATCGAGGGCAAACATGCCTATACACATCTGCCGCTTGGTCTCAAAATGGAAGTCGAAGATGTGACATTTAGCACTGGTGGCAATGCAACCAATGTAGCTGTCACGCTCGCTCGCCAGGGGCTGAGGGCTGAGTATATGTGGGGGCTTGGCACTGACCTTTCTTCGGAGGCGATCCTGACAAGTCTTGACCAGGAGGGGGTCGATACAGGTTATGTCATCCAAAAACCAGAATACCAGGCTGGATATTCGGTGGTCTTGATAGCAACTAGTGGTGAGCGCACGATCCTCAATCATCGCGGCAACTCTATTGGCGCTGACGGCAAGGGTCTGTCCATGGAGGCTGTTGCCAAAGCAGATTGGGTCTATCCGACATCGCTCGGATTTGGCGGCCTCGACCTACTGAGGTATATTATCGATCACGCCGAAAAGCATGATACTAGGGTCATGCTCAACCCTGCTGGCCCCGAGCTAGCACACCCTGCCAAGCTCAAAGCGCTACTCGAGAGTGTCGATGTGCTATGTCTCAATAAAGAAGAGGCCCAGTTGATTGTCAGTGGTCATACACTAGAGGAACTCGTGAGGCATGCGCTCAATCTTGTGCCTGTAGTGATCGTCAGCGATGGTCCTCGTGGCGTGGTAGCAAGCGATGGCAAGACGATAGTACGGGCCGGCATGTATGAGAACGTGCCTGTTGTCGATCGCACAGGGGCGGGCGATGCGTTTGCGAGTGGGTTTCTCAGTCAATGGGCGCATGGCAGGACACTTCGGGAGTCTATTATTTTTGCTAGCGCCAACTCAACATCTGTCGTCAGTCGTATTGGAGCAAAGGACGGTATTTTGCATCAAGGAGTACGGTTGCACGATATGCCAATAGAAGAGTATCCGCTATGACGCACAAACTTCGTCAACTTATGAGTTGTGATCACCCGTCCTTTGCTGTGACCATACGAGAACTAGAACGATCAACTGGCCACGAGGGGATTGACGTACGGTTAATCGCGGACATATATCATCATGCTCATGTGGTAATGCGTCGGCTTGGACTAGATCCTAATAATACGACCGCCCAGGAGTTGTACCGATCACTGGAAGCCCATAGGCATAACCCAGTACTATTTCGAGATACTGCGTATGTTGGGGTGTGTTACGACGGAGAAGTGGTGTCTTTTAATGTTGAAGATGTGGCGCATAACTATGACATGCCGTTTCACAAGCGATCGTTGCGTCATATGCGCCGAGAGCTCATCGGCGAGATGGTACGGCGGTACCGTGAGCATCCGCGTACGCATGACTCGACAGTGGAGGATCATTTTGCGAGTATTCAATTAGTTTCAGGAGGGTCGCTATGAAATATCAGATATGTGTGTCAGGTGCCGCATCTGGCGTGACTGTCGAAACATCGCATCACATGGCGTTTGAGCTAGGTAAGGCAATTGCTGAAGCTGGCAAAACATTATTGACTGGCGCCACGGTGGGATTGCCGCACTATGCCGCTATGGGAGCATTTAGCGTGCGCAGCGAAGGTCATGGAATCTCGGTCGGCTTTTCACCGGCCAGCTCATATCGAGAGCATGTCGCTGTGTATCGTCTGCCGACAAAAGAGTTTGACTACATAAACTTTACGAGTATGGAATATGTCGGACGAGATGTGCATCTAGTGCGCAGTAGTGATGCGGTCATCACGGTGGGTGGGCGGATGGGTAGCCTGCATGAACTCGCGACGGCACTGGAAAGTCGCAAGGTCTGTGGTATATTGCTCGGTAGCGGTGGTCTGGCTGATTTTTCTCAGGAATTATTTAAGAACATCCAAGCGCCGGGAGCCAAAGATGTCATCTATGATACGGATCCTAAGCGCCTAGTAGGGAAGGTGATTGCCGCCCTTGATCACAAATATGCTGATTTTAGTGAACCAGTTAATGCGCGAGTGCTAGCAAGCGGTGACCTGTTAAATCATAGGTCGCCTCAGCCAAAACGAATGGGATAATAGCACGCACACATACCGCTGAGCATGTAGTCACATATGAGATCATCGTTGCCGGCGGCATAAATAAAAAATTCGAGGTATAATGGAAGGATGAGTTCGTTTCGCCTCTCGTCTTCCTATCAACCGACCGGTGATCAGCCGGCGGCAATTGCTGCGCTGACGGACGGTCTGGACAAGCATCGCAAACAAACGCTTCTCGGCGTGACCGGATCAGGCAAGACATTTACGATGGCGAATATCATCGAGCAAGTCAATGTGCCAACCCTTGTGTTGGCTCACAACAAGACGCTAGCGGCACAACTGTTTAGTGAGTTTAAGGGGTTTTTCCCTGACAATGAAGTTCACTATTTTGTCAGTTATTTTGATTATTATCAACCAGAAGCGTACATTGCAAGTAGCGATACATATATTGAAAAAGATTCTAAGATCAATGATGAGATCGATCGGTTGCGACATGCAGCGACCAGTGCCTTGCTGACACGACGCGATGTGATTATTGTAGCAAGCGTAAGCTGTATTTATGGTATTGGTTCGCCCGAGGATTATGCGAAGATGTCGATTGCTGTTGAGCGCGGCGAACGGCGGCTCCAAGATAAGTTTGTTCGTCAGCTGACTGATATCCAGTATCATCGCAATGATATCAGCTTCGAGCGTGGGACATTTCGCGTTAAGGGCGATGTTGTCGATGTATTTCCAGCTGGCCACGATAGCGCATATCGCATTGAATTTTTTGGAGATGAGGTTGAGCGCATTACCAATATTGACCATCTAACCGGTGAGATACTGGCAGAGCCTGACTCTGTCAAAATCTTTCCGTCAAGCCACTATGTTGCGCCAAAAGATAAAGTCAATCGAGCTATTGAGGGTATTAAGTTGGAGTATGATGAGCGAATAGCGTGGTTTGAAAAACATGACAAATATCTTGAGGCCCAGCGTCTTGCGCAACGAACAAAATATGATATCGAGATGCTTCAGGAGACAGGATTTGTCAAAGGTATCGAAAACTATAGTCGGTATCTGACCAGTCGTGAGCCTGGCGAGCAACCGGCTACGTTGCTCGATTATTTTTCAGATGATTTTTTGCTATTCGTCGATGAAAGTCATGTGACATTGCCGCAGGTGCGTGGCATGTACAATGGCGACCGAGCACGCAAGGAAGTATTGGTCGAGCATGGGTTCAGGCTGCCTAGTGCGCTTGATAATCGGCCGCTGACATTTGATGAATTTGATCGCCATATCAATCGTGCTATTTATGTCTCGGCAACGCCTGGAGATTACGAGCGGGATCAGACGCCTATGCCCATTGAACAGATTATTCGTCCAACAGGTTTGCTTGACCCAAAAATTGTGGTTCGTCCGTCTGAGCATCAGATTGATGATTTGATCGCAGAGATTAGAGATCGGACAACTAAGAGTGAGAGAGTGCTAGTCACGACTTTGACGAAACGCATGGCAGAGGATCTCACACAACATCTGATCGATCTGGGAATTAAAACTGCCTATATCCATAGCGAGGTTGATACCCTCGATCGTGGGGATATTTTACGTGACTTGCGGCTCGGTGTCTATGATGTACTGGTGGGGATCAACTTATTGCGCGAAGGGCTTGATTTGCCAGAGGTCAGCCTGGTGGCTATTATCGATGCCGATAAGGAAGGGTTTCTCCGCAGTACAAGCGCGCTGATTCAGACTATCGGTCGAGCCGCGCGCCATGAGCATGGACAGGTGATTATGTACGGTGATCATATGACAGACAGTATGCGGCGAGCGATTGATGAGACAAATCGACGTCGAGCAATTCAGCAGGAGTATAATCAACGGCATAACATCATTCCGACTAGTGTTGCCAAGGCTATTGGTGAAGGCCTGCGAGCGATTATCCCGCATAAAGAGGATGAGAAAAAAGGTACAATCAATCTGAACAAAATACCGCGTGATGAATACCCTGGCCTTATCAAAGACCTGACGGGGCAGATGAAGCTCGCCAGTGCTAATCTGGAGTTTGAGCGTGCTGCTGAGCTGCGCGATTTGATTGATCAAATTACCTCGAGATAGGACTAGCGATCTTGTGAGAGAATCAGTACGGTGTATTTGTGCAAGGTAAACATTGCCGCGCCATCGATCTCGGTGTTACATTCTGAAATAGTCGTTTCGTGAAAATCATGGCTGTAGCCCTTCCAGCTGCTATTAAACCTCACTTGCCATTTACCAGCAATTGGCAGACGTATCCAATAATTTTCGTGGGTCTCGCCGCTGAAATTGGCAATCACGAGCACATCATCACTAGGGCCGCCCTGATCCCAGCGATGATAGCCAATGATATTACTCTGATCATCCTCGTGAAACATCGCAATTGATTGCCCAAGTAGGCCAGCGGTGACGCCGGCAGTATTCAGGCGTAGTGCAATCAGATCTTTGTGTGCCTGTATGATACCGCCAAATCGTTCAATTTTCTCCCATTCCAGCAGTTGCCAATCATTAAAAGCACCTTCTTGCATAAACTCTTGACCTTGAAGCATCATCGGTATGCCCGGGCTAGTAATTGTCAGTGCACTTGCTAGAATTGTTCGTTGTCGGGCGATCACGCTACCGGGATTGCCGGGTGTTGCCGCTTCATTGAGGCGAACACGGCCATTGGCGGCCGTGTCATGTGAATCGCTAAAAGTGATGCGCTTAAATGCCGTATTGTTATATGTGTGCAGTAACTCGCTGCAAAAATCAACAATCACCGGCGTATTCATACCGAGTTTGTGCCTGATGGCGTGCGCAAAATTGAGCTGCCATTGCGCATCAAATCCACAACCATTTTCGTTGTGCGGCTTGGTGATATGTTCATTGCTGCTCGTATCTTCGGCGATCATGATTGCATCGGGCCGAATTTTGTGCGCTTCCCATGTGATGGCTTGCAGTAATGTCCAGGCATCATCAATATCGTACCTGGCATCATCGCTGCCGGTGGTATTACGCATATAGGCTGTCGAGTCAAGCCTGATACCATCAATATGATATTCTTTGAGCCACATAACAACATTATCGATAATAAATTGCCGCACTTCTGGCCGGCCATAGTCTGGACGCCCGCCCCAGGGTGTATCGCCACGTTCGTCATTGTAAAAATAAATACCACCACGGCCATTTTCGCTCCAGCCGTCATATTGCCATAGATCAGTGTCAATAAAATGATTGTAAACAAGATCGAGAATCACGCCTATGCCACGCTGATGGCACGCTTTGACAAATTCCATGAGTCCATGACGGCCGCCGTACGCATTTTCGACCGAAAAGATCGCATTAGTATTGTAGCCCCATCCATGACTGCGCGCCATACTTGTAACGGGCATTAACTCAATCATTGTGATGCCAAGATCCTTGAGATAATCAAGTTTTTCGATGGCATCATAGAAGGTGCCTTGCGTCGATGGATCTCGTCGATTAAATGTACCGATATGCATCTCATAAATAATTTGTCTTTCGTGTGGAATATTGACCGGTTGATCATTGTCCCATTTGTAATTATTGGCAACAATCACTGAATCACCGTTGTCTGATGTTGTTACAGCTTTGGCGCGTGGATCGTTGCGATGCAATATTTCTGTGCCAGTATCGATCAAAAACTTATAGGTTTGGCCCGCTTCTGCACCCTTGATTAGGACTGACCAGTATCCATCCGCTTCGGGCTGCATAGCAACCTGATTACTGGTATCGTAGGCGACATAGGGTGTGGCTACGGCGACAGATTTGGCAAATGGCGCCCAGACACGAAATTCAGCACCGCTGCGAAATAGTGTGACCCCGAGGTGTTTTTTGACTTGATAACCCATCTCCCATCAGTATGAAAGCATAAGCGATTTTATGCAAGGGGTGGCAGATAAACTTGAGAGAAATCTTTACAAATATTTTTTGCCAGCCTATACTTGAACATATCATTAGCTAATTCGTGGGGTATATATGTCTCGATTTGCTGCCGTTTGTCTACGCATAGCTATAGTTTTCATTGTAGGTGTAAGTGTCTTCTCGATCAGCCAGCTCACCAATGCAGCCGCACCCACCTGGCTCTCTGGCCAACCGACACTTTTATCGCATGAGGAGCATGGACACCATGATGAGCCGCGGGTTGGATGTACTATGCAGACGATCAAGATAGCTGGACCATTTGATGACTACACGGAGGATAGATGTACTGGCGAAATGACCGGCATGCGATTCTCTGAGGATGCCAATACTATTTCATTCGGTAGCGATAGCAAGTTCTATGATTATCAGCCGCGTGACAATTACATTTTCGATAAATTTGTTCCAAACACCAATCTTTTTATCCGTTGGTTGCTGACGAATCATTACAGCAAACAATCTAATCCACTAGTCATCTCGCGTAATGCTCCCCAGCATTTCATACGTCGCATCGAAGGGGCGCGTCAGCCCTATTATGAATATGACAAAAAAGCCGATTTTCGTTTCGTTGACAAAGACAACCTCGCATGGCCTGTTACGTTTGGCGGTGACATTTCGAATAATGGGGAATGGATGGTTATCCAAGTGAGAGATGTTGGCATCGTACGGTTAAATCTCAAGACATTTGAGGCGCGGCAAGTCGCACCAGATATTGGCGATGTACCGTATAACCTGGCATATCGTCTTATTGATTTTGCTATCAGTAACGATGGACGCTATATTGCGCTCAAGTCTACTCTCGGTACAAATAGTGAGCCGGGCGTCAATATTTACGACGTGAGTGGTACTTGTAGCCGGAGTCTTGCGGGCAAATCAATAAATGATCTTGACCTAAAAGCTGACACGCCAGTTTGTCCACACTATGAGATATCCGAGGATATCTACAAAGTAGCTCAGCCTACTGGAGCGAAATCTCAAGACGCTACATCTCTCAACGGTATGAAATTCAACGATGATGCTACTGAGCTCACTTTTGAGTCGTATCTCAACTACGCCACCTACCGCTGGCAGCACATCACTCTCGGCATGCCCGGCTACACCCGCCCGTCTAGCCTAGACTATCTGGCTCAAGGTGATTCACTCAGTAGTGGCGAGGGCGATACGACTATCAATCCTGCCACCAACGCAAAATATTACCGTAACTACACAAACAACGAAGAGAATCTATCATCTGGTATCCCACGCGAGAAGTGTCACCTCAGCACACGTTCGTATCCGTATCTGTTGGCTCGATCTATGAATTTGGCACTTGATAACCCTAAACAGTGGAACTCTGTAGCTTGCAGTGGTGCGACGACCACAGATATGCTACATATTTTACCGAATCTCACCTATGGCGGCCAGGCCAAAGGGGGCAATTTCGTCAACACCACCAAGCCGCGTCTCGAAGGTTTCGCTAATATGTCGAGTTTGCAAACCAGTGCCCTCAATTCGATGATCCCTGGCCGTATCCAACAAATCGATTTCGTCAAAAGGTACAGACCAAAGACTATCACACTGACTGCAGGAGCAAATGATATTGATTTTGGTGGAAAGATGAGGAATTGTACTATGCAAAATAGCACCTGTGATTGGTCTACTACTCAGAAATCTATACTTGGTAGTCAAATACAATCTATGTATCCCCGTCTGGTTCGTCTTTACACCGGGCTAGCAAAAGCTGGCGATCAGCGTGCCAAAGTCTACGTGCTTGGCTATCCAGAATTCATCAGCGACACTATACCAGCTAAGTGTAAACAGGGTATTGGCCAGCTCAATGACATAGAGCGCACCATGATTGCTCAATCTACTCGTTATCTCAATACTGTCATCAAAGCTGCAGCGAGCGCTGCAGGCGTCAAATATGTCGATATCTCCGCTGCTCTAGCAGGTAACAAGCTTTGTGAAGGCGACAGTCTCTATATGAATGGCTTCATCGATTTTGCAGGTGTACGGACGATTGGCAACGCCTTGGCTTACGAAGTTCAAGAAGCCTTTCATCCTAACGATTATGGTCATATCAAGATAACCCAAAAAATCAAAAGTGAGCTCGGAGGTCAAAGTTTACTCACATATATGGGCTATCCTACCGCACCGGATGCAGATACAGCTATACCTGCCATTCCTGCAGAGTTTGGCGTTCCCTCCGCTGCCACTTCCAAGACAGAAGTTATGGTCGATCCTGTCGTCAAAAAGACCAATGCTGCCACTATCCTCCAGCCTATCTACACCTTCCGCCCCGGCTCTCAAGTCACCCGCACGCTTCGCTCTGATCCCACCGACCTTGGCACAGTGACCGCTACCGATACCGGTGCGCTCAAAGCCACCGTCATCATACCATCTACCGTCCCTGCAGGCTACCACACCCTGATACTACGCGGCGAAACATACTCTGGCGAACCCCTCGAGCTTACTCAGAGTATTTTGGTAACAGGCACTAATCCCTCTGATCTCGACGAAAACAACACCCCAGACACTACCCAAAAGTGTGGGCTTTTCATGCCAGTCTCTGGCAAAGATGCTGACTACGACGGCATCGATGACGCCTGTGACCCACAAATCACCGAGCCCATCCTCTATATCGCTCGCAATGGTAATAAAACAAAAGGTGAAGATCCCACCAAACTCTATCTCTACCGCAACACCCTCGCCAGTACCCTCACTGGCGTCACCACCGACTATGTCAAAACTCCCGCCACTCACGAAACCCTCCTAGCCACTTCACTCACACCCGATACCCAAGCGGTGTATAATAAGCTCATGCTTATCCCAGACCCCAAAAACACTACCAAAAAGATCCCCATCATCCTCGCCAAAACTTCCTCTGGCATCTGCATCGCCCTTCAACCCAGCTAGCTCAACCTATAAATCACGCGGGTTTACCAAACTAAGCGTATGACCACTTAAGGCCAATACTTACGTCAGTAATGTAGCTGTATTTGGGCACTGCACGTTTTTCGAGTATAAGAGAAACTGTATATATTAGGACAGAATAGCGTAGGTTCAAGTAAGAAGCTGGTTATCTCACAATCTTCATTCTATTGTGTCGAAGTGGTTATCGAATCTGCTACAATATACTACATGACAAAAGTCACGCGAGAAGATGTGCATCATCTGGCACAATTAAGTAGCTTGCAGCTTGATGAGCAAGAAGCTGATAATCTGCAGCAGGATCTTGAAGCGATCATCCGCCATATCGATCAGCTTGGCGAGCTAGATACCAGCGGTATAGAGCCGACCTATCAGGTGACAGGTCTTCAGAATGTTTGGCGTGATGATACGGTCGAGCCTCATCCAGTCGATCGTGATATACTACTCGATCTCGCACCTGAAACTGAAAACTATCAGATCAAGGTACCCAAAGTCCTATGAAAAAATCTATCCAGTTTATTGTCGATGAAATTAGACAAGGGTCAGCCACCGCAAAAGAAGTTGTTGCTGATGCGCTTGAGCGAGCTCGGGGCATCGACGAGCACAATGCGCTTCTTAGCCTCACTGAAGATAGGGCATTGAGGCGAGCCGCAGCAGTAGATGAACAACTCTCCAGAGGTGAGGACCCGGGGCGTCTAGCTGGCGTGCCGTTTGTGGTCAAAGATAATTTCCTAGCTTTTGGTGCACCGACGACCGCTGCGAGCAAATTTCTCGAGAATTTTCATGCGCCACTTCAGGCTACGGCCGTCGAGCGCCTCGAGGCTGAAGGGGCGATTTGTATTGGTAAGTCAAATCTTGACGCATTTGCACATGGCGGCAGTACAGAAAATTCAGCGTTTGGATACACCAAAAACGCAAGCGACCTCACAAAAGTTGCTGGCGGGAGTAGTGGTGGCTCAGCGGTTGTGAACGCACTCGATGTCGTGCCATTTGCGCTTGGTACTGATACAGGTGGTTCTATCCGTCAACCTGCGGCTTTTAACGGCGTCTATGGGCTTAAGCCGACATACGGGACAGTGAGTCGATATGGCGTTGTCGCGATGGCCAGTAGTACGGATACGATCGGTTGCCTGGCGAAGACCCCAGAAGATATTGAACTGGTGATGAGCATCATGGCTGGCCGCGACCCGAGGGACATGACAACATTGCCGGACTTTTTTGTGCCTTGTGCTGCTGAGCGAACCTACCGCATTGGCCTGATCAAGCAGACGATGACTGATGATGTCGATAGAGAAGTACGGCAATCGGTGCAGGAATATGCTGATAGGTTGCGCGCCCTCGGCCACGTGGTCGAAGATGTCGATCTACCTATTATGAAATACACGCTTGCGATGTACTATATCATTATACCCGCAGAAATTAGTAGCAACTTGGCCCGCTATGACGGTATACGATATGGTCGCCGAGCACACGATGCTCACGATCTTGCAGATCTGTATGGCCGTTCGCGGGATGAGGGCTTCATGACCGAAAACAAACGTCGTATTATGATCGGCAGTTATGTATTGTCAACAGGTTTTTTCGACGCATTCTACCTGCAAGCGCAAAAAGCTCGCACGCTACTGATTAATGAACTTAACACATTGTTCAGTTCGTTTGATGTGCTGCTCAGTCCGACTACGCCGGGGCCGGCGTTTGGTATTGGTGATCATGTTGATGATCCTGTCAGTATGTATCTTGCAGATATTATGACTGTGCCCGCTAGCCTCGCTGGGCTGCCTGGACTCAATGTACCCGTAGGTAGGACCAGTAATGGTCTGCCGATCGGAGCGCAGCTGATCGGACCGCAGCGAAGTGATGCCGCACTTCTTTCACTCGCTAAACAAACGGAGGCAGTATAGATATGACAGATGGATCAGTGATTTACTTCCTAGTTGGGATTGTATTTGTGGCGGGGATTTTGTTTAGTATCATCGCCATTGCGCGGCGATCACCCTCGCGTATTAACGTCCAGAAGTACCGTTTAGACTGGCTCAAAATTGAGAATGGCCTCCAAAAAACCAACATCGCTAGCCATTCTTTGGCGGTAGTAAACGCTGATACTTTGCTTGATCGAGCGCTGCGCGAGCGTGGATTTCCAGGCCAGACGATGGGAGAACGTATGAAAAAGGCTGACAAGTTATGGAGCAGTGCCAATCAAATATGGAGCGCCCACAAACTACGTAACCGCATCGCACACGAAACAGGGACGGTTGTATCATACGGCGACGCCGCCAAAGCACTCGCCGCATACAAGCGGGCGCTCAAAGACCTGGGGGCTATCTAATGGCGCAGCAAGAGAGCCAAGACGTGTATGAAATGACGATCGGGATCGAATGTCATGTCCAGCTTGCGACGCACACCAAGCTATTTAGTCCCGCCGACAACGATGCGCGCGACAAACAGCCCAATGCAGTTGTGCATCCTATTGATTTCGGGCTGCCTGGCATGTTGCCGGTGCTCAATCGTCGAGCTGTCGATCTGGCGATACGTGCCGCCAAAGCGCTCAATGCCGATGTAGCGCGCGAGAGCCGATTTGATCGCAAGCATTATTTTTATCCTGATCTACCAAAAGGCTATCAGACATCACAGATGTATCAGCCAATTATTCTGTCTGGGTTTGTCGACGTGCCAACTGCTGACGGCTCGACGGCGCGCATACGAATTCACCACGCGCACATGGAAGAAGATGCTGGCAAACTAACGCATTATTCGGGTCATAGCCTCGTCGACCTCAATCGTGCCGGTACGCCGCTTATCGAAATCGTTTCTGAACCAGATATTCATTCGGCTGCTACCGCGCGGGCGTATGCTACTGAACTCTATCGACTCATGACATATGCCGGCGTCACTCATGGCGACCTGTACCATGGCAATATGAGATTTGACGTCAATATATCCGTCGCGCCTAAAGGCTCGAGCACTCTCGGTACGCGCACAGAGGTCAAAAACCTTAATTCATTTCGGGCTGTTGAACGTGCGGCCCATTACGAATTTGAACGTCAGGTTGATATACTCGAGCGCGGCGAAAAGGTCGTTCAGGAAACGCGCGGCTGGGACGATACGCGTCAGGTCACAACAAGCCAGCGCTCCAAAGAAGATGCCCAAGATTATCGCTATATGCCAGATGCCGATATACCACCGATCGTGCTCACTGATGCCGAGATCGACACCATCCAAGCGGACGTGCCGATGCTTCCTAGTGAATATCGAAGTCGCTGGGAACCGCTAACTCTCGACATATCAGTCGTCAATACCTTGCTCGCTAATCAGAACTATGCGCGAATCATTACCGATATTCTCGATCGTGCGGGTGAAGCATCGGCCAAACGCGCTGCGCACTGGTTTGCGAGCTCGCTTGCCCAGTCGGGCTCAGGTGGCGATGATGATATGATACCAGTCGATACAGCTGCACCGTACGTGAGTATCGATGACCTGATCGCGCTGGCGGACATGACTGAAAGAAATGAGATTTCGAGTACAAGCGCCAAGGAGCTATTCAACGAATTGTTGGCAGGCGCATCTGATCCGCGCCAGCTAGCCCTCCGTAAAAATTTGTTACAAGTTTCAGATGAAAACGCAATCGCTGCTATTGTTGATGAAGTGCTTGCTGATCCCGCATCTGCCGCTTCAATCGCCGATATTCGTGCCGGCAAAGACAAGGCAATCGGTTATCTCGTCGGGCAAGTCATGAAGCGTTCAAACGGCAAAGCCAATCCCTCTCTGTCGCAGCGATTAATTCGCGACAGGATGGCTCATTTATGAAACGCCCAACCAAAGCTATTATTGCGGCTGCTGGGTTTGGTACGAGGTTTTTGCCACAGACCAAAGCGATGCCAAAAGAGATGATGCCGCTGATTGACAAACCAATCATCCAATATGTTGTCGAAGAATTAGTTGCGGCTGGTATTACCGATATTATCATTGTTGGTAGTAGTAATAAGCGGGCTATTGAGGATCACTTTGATGAACCGAGTGCTGATCTGGTTGCCAATCTCAAGGCGGGCGGCGCCAAGAAAAAACCGTTATACGACCAGATGATGCAGATTTCAGACATGGCGAATTTTATTTACCTCCGTCAAAAAGGCGTATATGGCAATGCTACGCCAGTGCAATGTGCGGCTCATTTGATTGGTAATGAGCCATTCATTTATACATTTGCCGATGACTTTTTTGTGGCAAAACCAGGGAGGACCAAGCAGCTCATCGAAACATATACTAAATATAGCGGTCAAGTCCTTGCCTGCAAAAAAATGCTTCTTGATGACGAATACGACCGATATGGTGTCGTCGCGGGTGATTCGGCCGACGACGTGACGATAAGGGTCAGCAAATTTGTCGAAAAACCAGGCAAGGCAGATGCGCCGAGCGATCTTGCGAGTGTGAGCGGCTATCTACTCACGCCAGAAATTTTTGCATATATAGATCGGGCGGCTCTAGAGCACAACGGCACGGGAGAGTTAATGATTCAGCCGATCGTGCAACAAATGATTGATGATGGCTACGCAGTGTATGCACGAGAAATCACAGGGGGTACGTTCTACGATACGGGCGACAAGCTCGAATATATTAAAACAATCATTGATTTCGGCCTGGCCCATCCAGTCCTAGGCAGGGGTCTACGACAATTTATTGCCGACCGCCTCTCCCACGAACAGGATGTGAAATAATTCACAGCAATATCAGCAATCTGTGCGGTATAATAATATGAGATAAACGTAAGATTACAAAGGAGATGATCATGGATTGGGCTCAAGTGCTGGTAATTATCCTTGGTGTTGTGCTCGCTATCTTTCTCGTGCTCGCGATCATTTTGGTCTCGTTGCTCATCAAGATCAGCCAACAAATCAAACAAGTGACTGGCTCTGCGCAGCGGACTGTTGCCAACCTCGAATCAAGTGTAGCAAATTTCAGCAAAGCTACCTCGCCAATTTTTCTTGGAAAGCTCATCACATCATACATTAAGAAGTTCAAAAAATAAGGAGGAATATCGATATGTCAAAAGGTAAATTCGCTCTTGGTGCAATCTTTGGAGGCCTAGCTGGCCTCGTAGCTGGCCTACTCACTGCGCCAAAATCTGGCAAAGAAACTCGCGCAGATATCAAACTAAAAGCTCAAGATGCCAAAGAAGAGGCAGAGCGACGTGCCGTCGAAGTCAAAAAACAAGCTCTTGATACTGTCGATGAGGCCAAAGTTCAGGCAGACCGCCTGGTCAAAGAAGCTCGCACTTCAATCGAAGAATACAAATCTCGCGGCGAACGCGCCTTTACTGCCGCCAAAAAAGAGGCCACGACCGCTCACACTGACTCCAAAAAGAGAACCAATTCTTAGCCCGCCAAATATTGTATAGAGACACATCGTTCATCTTGAGCGGTGTGTTTTTTTATATTTTTCACGATACGACTTTTTTTGTTAAGCTCAGCATACTATGTGCCTATTCTCTAACGGTTCCTGCGCGTTGATTCAGTAGCAGGTGGTATCTTCCAGCGCTTGCGTCTATGCTCTCGATCCACTTGTACACGCCGAGACCAGACACTATAATAAATAAACGCTACTATGAAAACAAAGTTAGTGATTTTTGGCATATCGGGAGATCTCGGACGGCATAAATTGCTTCCTGCACTCGAACACATCGTGGCGGCTGGGTATGGCGATGACGTGGAGATTATTGGTGTTTCGCGTCATAATATCGGGGTATCGCAGTTAGTGAGGGTGGCGAGTAATCTCATCGAACGTACTCGCATATTTATGATGAACCTAGCTGATCCAGCTGAATACGGTCGATTACGCGAGCATATCAATCTGCGCCCAGAAGAGCAAGTTATTGTCTATTTATCCGTGCCGCCGTCAGCTTCGGCGCAGATTGCAGAGTATATGGGTCGAGCTGGGATCAATACACCGAATGTTAAAATGTTATTTGAAAAACCATTTGGTGTTGACTTGGTATCGGCCGAGGAAGTGATAGAACAAATCGCACAGTACTATGATGAACAACAAATCTATCGCGTCGATCATTACCTCGCCAAAGAGATGGCTCAAAACATCATCACATTTCGTTCAAGCAATGCACTCTTCAGTCATATTTGGCACCGACATGTTATACAGTCAGTCCATATCGTAGCAAGCGAGACGATCGGTATCGAAGGTAGGGCGCAATTTTACGAACAAACCGGTGCGCTGCGAGACATCGTGCAAGGACACTTACTGCAACTTCTGGCGCTGGTACTGCTCGATATTCCGGCTGAATTTGACTGGCAGGATCTGCCGCGACTGCGCTACGAAGCGCTGGCTCAACTGAGGCCGGCCGATCCGGCGCTCTGCGTACGAGGACAGTATGATACGTATCGCGCTGAAGTGAATAATCCCAAATCTGACACAGAAACATATGTCTCTCTCCAGCTCGAGTCACGCGATGAGCGATGGAAAAATATTCCGCTCACTCTCACTACCGGTAAAGCGCTCAAGACTCGCACGACTGAAATCCATGTTTGTCTGCGCAAAGCCCATACTGCGCAGTGCGACGAAATAATCTTTCATATTCAGCCCGACGAAGGTATCAGCATACAGCTTTACACCAAGAGGCCCGGCTATAGTAGTGAGCTCGAGCCGAGACGACTCAGTTTTCGTTACGAACCAGACGAACGTTTACCGGACGCGTATGAGCAGGTGCTCGTCGACGCAATCTATGGCAAGAAGAATTTGTTCACTGAGAGCAATGAAGTGCTCGCAAGCTGGCGAATATTACAGCCGATTCTTGATGCATGGTCATTTGGCAAAGGGCCGCTTTATACGTATGCAGCCGGCACATCGCATCTTGCTATCGGGCCCAAACCATGACAGACTAAATATATGAAAAAAACTATTACAAAAATTCATGACGATAATGAACGAGGCGCTCGCGAGTCAGTGCTTGAAGATTTATTTAACGATTTCAATCGTAGGCGGTATCAAGTCTACAAAATGAACTTCATCAGAGGGATGTTCTTTGGATTCGGAAGTGTGCTTGGTGGTACGTTGCTGGTTGGCCTAGTGGTATGGCTGCTTGGTGGCATTGGTGCTTTGGTGCCAGCCTTGGCGGACTTTATCAACAGCATTATTGATGTTATGAATAACACAACTCGCTAGAGCGTGCGAATACCCGTTCCGATGCTATAATAGAAGATAGTTATGGAGGGTAAAACCAAACAATCTGCCGTGCCAGGTTCGGTATTAACACCGAGCGATTTTGTCCATTTACACAATCATACACATCATAGTTTGCTTGATGGCCTCACCAAGATGGATGAGCTCGTCGCAAAAGTAAAAGAATATGGTATGGTCGGGGCTGCGGTCACTGACCATGGTACGATGAGCGGCATTATCGAGTTTTACAAGGCCGCCAGCGCTGAAGGTATCAAGCCAATTCTCGGTATCGAAGCCTATATCGCTGCACGTTCTCGACATGATCGCGATCCAGCTAAAGACAAACAGCGATACCATCTTACGTTGCTGGCTATGAGTAATAGGGGCTATCAAAACCTGATGCAATTGTCGACTATTGCAAATCTCGAGGGAGTCTACTATAAGCCGCGGATGGATCATGAGATTCTTGAGAGATACAACGATGACATAATCGTGCTAAGTGGTTGTATGGGCGGTGAGTTGGGCGAATTAATGCGCAATGATGACTATGATGGAGCGATCACGGTTGCCAAATGGTACAAATCAATATTTGGTGACCGATATTACCTAGAACTACAAGATCATGGACATCCGGAGGCGCCGAGCCATTCGGCCGAGCAGTTCAAAGTCAATCAAGCACTTATTAGACTATCTGACGAGCTGGATATTCCAATGGTCGTGACATGTGATGGTCATTATCTCACACATGCCGACCAAGACGCTCACGAAATTCTCCTGTGTGTCGGCACCGGAGCGTATCTTTCTGATGAAAAGCGCATGAGCCTCAAAGATTATGAGTTACACCTGACGGATCCAGCCGAAATTATTAGACGTTGGGGCAAGGAGCGCCCAGACGTCGTCGCCAATACTCGTGCAATTGCTGATAGATGTGATGTCCAGATCGAGCTGGGCAATATCCTCATACCGAAATACCCAGTCCCAAAGGGTGAGACCGAAAAATCTTACCTAGATAACTTAGTCTATCGTGGTTTAGCGGTGCGATATGAAGCGAAAGATCCTGAAGAAGTAGCTGCTTTGTCGATGAGTGATATCAAGCCGCTGCTATCGCAAAAGGTCAACGACCGCGTGGATATGGAGTTTGAAGTCGTCAACCGTATGGGGTATAACGGCTATTTTTTGATCGTTCAAGATTTTATCAACTGGGGCAAATCCGAAGGTATCGTGTTTGGGCCAGGCCGCGGTTCGGCGGCAGGATCTATCATCGCTTATGCGCTCAATATTACCGATCTTGACCCTCTCAAATATGATTTGCTATTTGAGCGATTTCTCAATCCTGATCGAATCTCTATGCCTGATATCGACATCGATATACAGGATACGCGTCGTGACGAAGTGATCCAATACTGTGCCAAAAAATATGGCGAATCGCGCGTTGCCAATATCGTGACATTTGGTCGGATGGCGGCACGGGCGGCAGTACGCGATGTTGCTCGGGTACTGCAAGTCCCCTACGCCGAAGCTGATCGTTTAAGCAAAATGATTCCGCCGCCAGTCCAGGGCCGGCATATTCCACTCTCCAAAAGTATCGTCGACGACCATGATCTCAAGCACGAATACGAGACCAATCCGACCGCCAAAGAAGTCTTCGACTATGCAATTCGGCTCGAAGGTACCATTCGCTCGCACGGAGTTCATGCGGCGGGGGTGGTGATCGCACCAGACGATATTGTCAAATACGTACCACTCGAAATGGCTCAAAAAGGTGTCGTTGCGACTCAATACCCGATGGGGCCAGTCGAAGATCTCGGTCTGCTCAAGATGGACTTTCTAGGGCTATCCAACCTTACGATTATCAACAATGCCATGCGTATCATTCGCAAAGTCTATGGTGTAGAAATTAACCTTTCGACCCTGCCCCTCGAAGATGAAAAAACATTTGAACTCCTGCAACGCGGTGATACGACAGGCGTGTTCCAGCTCGAGTCGGCAGGAATGAAGCGCTATCTCAAAAGTCTCAAACCAACTCATTTCGAGGACATTATCGCTATGTGTGCCTTATACCGGCCTGGGCCGCTTGGCGCAGGGCTGACGGATAGTTTTGTGAAACGCAAAAACGGCCTTGAACCTGTCAGCTACGAACATGAGCTGACGCGATCTGCTCTCGAAACCACGTATGGAGTGATTGTATACCAAGAACAGGTGATGCAGATGAGCAAAGAAATGTCAGGTTTTACTGCAGGTGAAGCCGATACGCTTCGTAAAGGCATCGGCAAAAAAATTCCTGAGGTACTCAAAAAAATGGGCAATCAATTTATTGAAGGTGCCGTAAAAAATGGTGTTCCTCGTGATGTCGTCGAAAAGATTTGGCATGATATTTTAGGATTTGCCGACTATGCATTCAATAAGTCACACTCCGCGTGTTATGGGTTGATAGCCTACTGGACTGCCTACCTGAAAGCTCACTACCCAGATGCGTTTATGGCGGCGTTAATGACAAGCGACGCAGACGATACTGATCGACTGGCGATTGAAATAACCGAATGCAAATACCAAGGAATGACCGTGCTGAGTCCTGATGTCAACGAATCATTTGTCGAATTTGCGGTTGTTCCGGGCAAAAAACAAATTCGATTCGGGCTTTTTGCGGTGAAGGGTGTTGGCGTGGGTGCAGTAGAAGAAATCCTACGCGCTCGCGAGGACGGCAAATTCACAAGTATCGAAGATTTTGCCAAACGCGTCAGCACCCAAAAAGTTAACAAACGCGTCTACGAATCGCTTATCAAATCTGGTGGATTTGATAGTCTCGGTGATCGCTCGGACCTATTATTTAATCTTGAAAATATCTTAGCATTTGCCTCAAAGTTGCAAAAAGAAGCACTGAGTGGACAGACTGACCTATTCGGTAATCTAGGCGGCATGGATACGATGCACCCGACGATGACACTACAATCCGCTCCAGTCAGATATACCGAAAAAGAACAATTAGCCTGGGAACGAGAACTACTTGGACTCTATATCAGCGCCCATCCGCTTGATAACTATGATGCATTTTTCGAGGAGCAGACGATGGCGCTTCGGAATATATCGCAACATATCGATGGTCAGAGCGTGACGGTGGGCGGTATTGTCTCGACGATTCGGACGATTGTGACGCGCGCCGGTACCAAAATGGCGTTTGTCGGTATCGAAGACAAAACGGGTGAATCTGAAGTGATTCTATTCCCAAAAACATATGAGCAGGTTTCGGCGATTCTGGTACAAGATGTCGTCATCAAAATCACTGGCCGCGTGAACGCAAGAGATCGCGACGGTAATATCACGAGCGAAGCCAAGGTTAATGCCGAAGACGTGAGTGTAATTACCGAGCAAGAACTACGCGAATACGAATCAACGGGGCGCAAGATGAGTGCGCCTACAGGACAGGCTAAGGTTTACCGACGCAAAAATACAGTCGCGCAGGCGCCAAAATCAGTCGCTACGCCAGCCACCGAGTACACCGTATCTGACGAGGCCTCTCGCACGCTCTATGTTCGTATCACCGATCCTGATGACCACGACACACTACTTGCGCTCAAAAAAGAATGTACCAAACATCCAGGCGAAACCACTATCATCATAGTGCTCGGCGACAACAAATCCGCCATTCGCCTGCCATTTCGCGTCGACGCAAATAAAGAGTTGTTATCGACATTGACAAATCTTTTGACAGAAGAAGCTGTCGTAATCAAATAGTAAGCGCATACAGTGCGATACCGGTCGCGACGGAGACATTGAATGATTCTTTGTGGCCATGCATGGGGATCTCGACAATGGTGCCACATGCCTCTAAAAGTTCGGGTGTGATACCCTGGACTTCTTCGCCGAGCAGCAATGCGATTTTGTCTGACGGCGCGTAGTCACGCAGGTTGATTGACCGCTCATGCTGCTCGAGCGCTACTATCTCATAACCCGCTAGATCTGGTGTGCCCAATACTAGCGTCTCATGATATTCATAGGGCACCATAGTCTCGGCACCGAGGGCGGTTTTGTGGATCTGTGCAGTGATCTTATCACGAATATGGGGCAGACGCGTGTCGCTAGGCAGAGCAGGATATGGTGTATAGCCGCTGAGGATGAGTTTGGCCACTCCGAATCCTTCACAGGTACGAAAAATACTGCCGACATTGTGCGTTGAACGAATGTTGTGGGCGATGACGATGATATCGCGCATAAAATGTATTGTATCAGGCTTTAGTAGTCGGTGCGAGTATGTATCATCCCTCTGTTTTCTCCCCTACGCGCCTAGAGACAAGTCTCTAGGGCTGCAGTCGCTTTACGAAAACTACGGGACAATACATACTCGCCCCGACTACCCTAACCACAACCGATTTGATACACTATGAGTATGGATGAAGACACAATACAGGATCGGCGGCGCGAGCACGAAGAAGAGACCGTCAAACAACGCGCGGCGATTCTGGGGTTTCCCTACCTAGACATGCGGCAGCTTGAGGCCACGACACCTCTTATTGCTACGCTCATGTCGATCGACGAGATGTATCGTGCACACATTGTGCCATTGTACGAGGGGGGCGGCGAGAAGCCATTTGAATTTGGCGCTACGCCCCTGACACCACAGTCACTCATTCAGGCCATGCGACAGGACTATACTGAGCGCGGGCATTTGATCAAGTTTTTTCTGATTAGTGAAAGTGCGTACAAGGCCATGATGCTTCGATTTGATCCGCCCAAGAGAATAGTGCATGATGATATCGAAATTGCACGTGAAGGCGATAGCGAGACAATCGCCGCAGTCAGCCAAACACTCGAAAAAGTTAGCAGCGAAGAAGTGTTTGATTTTTTGATTGACCAAGCCGATAAATTGGGTGCGAGTGATATCCACCTCGAAAATGAGCGCGACAACATACGGATTCGTATGCGCATCGACGGTGCGCTACACCCTGTGGCTCATTTGTCACGAGATCGATATCGAGTCATCATGGGCGAACTCGGTAGTCGCGCTAATATATCTGCGGCAGCTCAGGAATCCCAATCTGGTCATATGCAAAAAGACATCACACGAGACAACTCGACGCACTTGCTTAATATTCGTGTCGAGACAGTGCCGACGATGTATGGCCAAGATGCCGTGCTGCGTTTGTTTAATTTTGACGAGTCGATGCTCAATCTCGACTTGCTTGGGATTCCGGATGAGCAGCGCAAGCAAATCGACGAGATCATTCATCATCCGCGTGGCTTGGTGCTGATGGTCGGCCCGACTGGTTCGGGCAAATCGACGACGCTGTATAGTATCCTCAATGCGCTCAATACGCTCGACCGCAAACTGATTACACTCGAAGACCCGATCGAATACGGCATCAGCGGCATCGCCCAGATTCCGATCAATTCGACGGCGGGTCAGACATTTGGCGATGGACTGCGGAGTGTGTTGCGTCTGGATCCCGATGTTGTCATGGTCGGTGAGATTCGCGATCAAGATACTGCCAAAACAGCTATCCAAGCGTCGATCACTGGACACCTGGTGTTGTCGAGTTTTCATGCCAATTCTACTAGCGCGGCTTTTAGCCGTATGATCGACCTGATCGGTGTCAACCCGATATTTAGCACAGCGATCCGCCTGCTGATTGCGCAGCGACTGGTGCGTCGACTATGGGACGATAGTAAAGAGCCTTACGACCCGGACGAAGCGACCAAATCATATGTGCGCTCTGTACTTCAGAATTTGCCCGAGCATATTGAGCGACCAAACCTTGATACATTCAAGCTTTACCGACCCGTACCGACCGACGACGTGCCGTTTGGCTACAAGGGTCGCATCGTGTTGATGGAGATGATGGTCATCAACGATGCTATATCAGAGTTTTTGCGCGGCGGAGTGGCTGATGCGCAGACTGACAAAATCGAATCGACTGCTCGTGCTAGCGGTATGCTGACGCTTGAACAAGTTGGCGTCCTCGCGGCCCTACGCGGCGAGACGACGCTCGAAGAAATAGCCAGAGTGATATAGGATAACACGATGCCAGGTGAACTAATGCCCCATACGTCGCAGCCAGAACGTCCGGCCACAGAAGAGCCACAGATACATGACGCCGAAGTACTCGATCCTCATGATCCTGCGCTCGCCACACCGCTTGATCGTACCCTCAAGCCACTAGTTGATACTGCAAAAGTGCGAGGCGTGTATAGTGTAGCCGAATATCAGATCCCTAAGTCGGGCAAACACGGCAAGCATATTGATACGCAGCTCTAGCAACTGGTTCACAGATGACGACTATTGACTAAATAGACTTAGTATAATATCGTAAACATTGATAGCCGTACCGTGCGGCTAGTTCGGTCTAGGGAGACCGCGAACCTTTTATGAGAGTGAGGCAGAGCTATGATTATTATCACTAATAAAGAGATTCAGCGTGCTCGTGAAGAAGACGTGCAAGTTGCTTTTGACAGTAACTGCAAGGCAAAGCCCGATGACAAGACTATAGTCATCAGTCAAGAGCACTTGCTTATTCGAGGTGATTTTGGCGATAAGTTAAGCTATGAAGTCTTCGTGACCTATGCCTGCTACGTTGGTACATCGTGCATCGGCACGGAGATGGTGAAGATCCAGACCGTTCCCGGTTTCTTTGGTATCAAGCCGCGACCGACATGGTTTGGCCAGTTCCGTCGACGGCGTGCGTTCAGGCGTGCGCTCAAAGCCCTGAGCTAACCCTCCTCCTTTGTTTGACCTGCGCATATTGAGGCGAAGTACTTCGATATGCGCGGGTGCTTATTTTTTTATATGATGGTTTCAGCAATGGTAGCGACGAGCCGTTTGTCGAAAACACTGGGGATGATCTCGTCGTTCGTGGGGTTTTCGACTAATGAGGCGATGGCACGAGCGGCGGCAAGTTTGTGCTGGTCGGTGATTTTTGTCACACCGTGATCGAGCGCGCCGCGGAAGATGCCAGGGAATGCGATGGCGTTATTGACTTGGTTCGGGAAATCGCTGCGGCCGGTAGCGATGACGGCCACGCCAGATGATTTGGCAATGTCAGGCATGATCTCGGGCACCGGATTGGCTAGTGCAAACACGATCGGGTCTTGAGCCATCTGAGTGATTAGCTCAGGTGTCAGTAGACCAGGTTTGCTGACACCGATAAATATATCTGCACCTAGAATCGCATCTGCCAGCGTGCCGCTCATCGAGCAGTTGAGGTAGGGTTTGAGCGCGAGCTTTTCGTCGTTGAGATCAGTGCGGCTATCGCCGATGATGCCTTTGCTATCGACAGCGATAATATCCCTGAGTCCGTACAGATGGAGTAATTTAACGATGGCAGTACCAGCGGCGCCCGCGCCAATTATGACAACTTTGGCCGTAGAGAGATCGCGCTTGGTCACTGTGGCGGCATTGATGAGTCCAGCCAGCGTGACGATGGCAGTGCCGTGTTGGTCGTCGTGAAACACTGGTATATCGAGCTCTGTCTTGAGACGCTCTTCGACTTCAAAACATTTTGGTGCGGCGATATCCTCGAGGTTGATTGCGCCAAAACTCGGAGCAATGGCTTTGATAGTAGTCACAATTTCGTCGGCGGTATGTACATCGAGCACTATTGGTATGCTATCAATATCGGCAAAATGCTTGAACAATAGCGACTTGCCCTCCATAACTGGCATGGCAGCTCTCGGGCCGAGGTCGCCGAGGCCAAGGATAGCCGAACCGTCACTGATGACAGCGACGAGGTTGTTAGTCCACGTGTATTTCGGGAGCGCCCTGGGATCGGCAGCGATTGCTCGGCTGATTTCACCGACACCTGGGCTATAGTAGGCGCTGAGTTTTTCTCGGTCGAGTTCTGTATTGTCGCGTAGTTTGATCGTGATTTTGCCGCGGTATTTAGCATGTAGCTCGAGGGCAAGTTTGTTGTAGTCCATAATTCTAGTATACACCCCCAGCGCTCCATAAGTATCTCCAAAGGAACCGCAGACAATAAGCAAGCGTCAGCGCGGCCTTTAGGGATGGGGAGCTCTTTGGACGAATGTACTTCGGCTAAAGAGTGGGGCGGCTAAAACCGCCCCTCGTTCATCTACGAGAGTTCGCAAAAAACCGGGTTCATTAAACTAAAACAGAACAC
>DDER01000005.1 GCA_002336735.1 Candidatus Saccharibacteria bacterium UBA1949
CAGAGGACTTCTAAGCCTAAGGCCGTTGGTTCGAGTCCAACTCGGGGCACCATGCAATGAGTCTCACGATGGTGAGGCTTTTTGCATGGGTATACAAATTTAAACGAACCAACGAGCCTTCTTCTTTTTTATAGGCAAAAGAAGCCGTTGGTATCGCCTACGGCTCCTCCGCTTGCTATAATTAGGTGCATATGAATGTAATTTCAAGTGATGTCCCTATTGTACCCGGCATATACCGACATTACAAAGGCAAGCCGTACGAAGTGCTCGGTGTCAGTATTCATACCGAAACGCTGGAGCCGCTCGTCGTATATCGTCCGCTCTATGAAAGCGATGTGCAGTACTGGGTACGACCATACAATATGTTTATAGATACTGTTAGTATAAATGGCAAGCAAATACCACGATTCAAGAAACTTGAGGGGGAGTGCTCGATAAAATAAAACGCTGCTCAGTTTGTGAGCAGTATTTTATTTATGCGCGCGCGAGTTTTCGCTTGAGGACTTTGAGCTTTTTCTTGCGGGCGCGCTTGATATCAGCACTATGCCAATTGCGATGTTTTGCCATGTGAATTCCTTTTCTTAATTACTCCGTATCATACCATACGTCCGACTAATTGTCATCTGTATGTAACATATCGAGCGCCAGCATCGCCGTCCACCCAAACCCGCGCACGCCCATGCCCTGTCCTGTCCGGGCCGAAAAATATTCGCACATCCCCTGTTGGTTGATCACGCGCAGTGTTTTCTGCCGCATCTCGCTGGCCTCATCTCCATATCCATTGCGCTCCAGCATAGTCGCAGCCAGCCAATTGGTATTCACCCAGACCTCGTGCCAATAGCCTTTTTCGCGGCGATACGGACTATTGAGCGGGACATTGGCCATACCAGCATACGACCAAAAATTTTCTGGGTCAGCGAGTTGTGCGTGCAATATCTCAATACGCTCTCGCGGTAGGTACCCAGCATACATTGGCAATAGTGACGATGATGTCTGAATACGAATCGACTCGCCAGTGACGGCATCGCGCGGATAATATACGCTGGCGTCAGTGTCCCATAGTTGTTCGAGGTTTGATTCGGTCATACGCATATTGGCGCTCAGTTCGTCTGATAGATCAACCCCCGTTTCGTCCGCGAGCACTTCGAGATGACGATTATTGGCGATGAGCATACTACTCATGCCAACATCCTGATAATGCAGCGGATGAGACTCGCGAATACGCTGAGGGTGAAACTGATGACGCATGAGACTGAGGAGTGCAAGCGCTTGTAGCTTCCCTTCTTCGTACGTCGAGCGTTCGCTTGCATCAACATAGTTGATATCACGACGAATCAGCGGATGCTGGCTAAGATTGCTGAGTAAATCCATGACACGCCCGCCAAACCTTAGTTGCCGGCAATGCTCCATCATGGGCGGTGTATTATCCTGCCCTGTTTCCCATGGATGGATGGCCGTGAATAGCCCGTCGCCGCGGTAATTACGTTCGCGATAGATCCAATCATGATAGAGCGCCAACCGTCCTATCATCTGCGTCCAGAAGTTTTGCCGCACCTCGTGCTCCATTTTTTGACCGATTTGCCAGACCGCCTCGGCGAGGATCGGCGGCTGCGTAATCTGCGAGATACCTATATGAGCCAGTGAGTTTGATCGAAATCCTAGATTACCCCACATCAGCGATTCCACTTGGGCGGCGAGGCCTCCTGCGCGAATTTGGAGGTTCGGAATAAATCCATCGGGTTGTTGTCCATCGACTACGCTACCTATCTCGACGCCAGCCCGCACAGGATCATGATGCCGCATACCAATACCGTGTAGCGCACTGTCCCATAGCCATAAGCCCTCATAATTAGGGCTGTGCGGCACCATGTAGCGCCCGTGCCGATCGTTGGATTGCCACACGGCGAGCGCTTGTTGTTCGATATCTTGTGTGCTGTGGAGTAATTCAGTCATTGTAGCGTTTCATCTGCCCACCACGTCTTGTATTATCTACATCAAGTTGACACATTGCCCTGGCTGGCCAGTTTCATAACCGCGAGTAAAAGCATTGACGCGCTGCTCAGATGAGCCATGTGTCCATGACTCACGATCGACACGCCCAGATGTCGACTGCTGGATACGATCATCACCCACGGCTGCGGCCGCGCTCAGTGCATCGTTGATCTCGGGAGCCGTGAAGACACCAAGTTTTGCAACAGAGTTTGCCCAGACGCCCGCATAACAATCAGCTTGTAACTCTACGGCGATACTATCGCGCGCTGACATCTGACCAGATGTACCGACACTATCAAACACGCCTAGTTGATGCTGGACACTATGGCCAACTTCGTGAGCAATCACATAGCTCTGGGCAACTTCGCTTTTGCTGGCACCAAATCGACTATGTAGCTCGTCAAAAAATGTCTCATCGAGATAAATAGTGTTGTCGATAGGGCAAAAATGCGGTCCTATTTGTGATGAGGCGACTCCGCAGGCCGACTGAGTGACTCCCCGAAAAAGCACCAACCTCGGCGGCTGATAGGTGCGGTTATTGTCGCGAAAAACTGCGCTCCACATATCATTCGTCGAGCCAAGAACTGTCGAAGCAAATTTCTCATAACTATCAATACCCCTAAATTCGACTGGCTGATCCTCTGGCTTCACTTGTGTCGATTGTAGTGACTGGATGCTCTGGACCACGTCTTGCACGACGGTTGGCGAGACGTCGAGACCAATAAAATTAAGCCCGAGCGCCAACAAAAGCGCGACGATACCGCCTCCACCCGCAAACAACGCACCGCCGCCGACACCGCGCCGATCTTCTATATCACCACCCGTGCCTAGTATGTCCCAGTTGGCCATGAGTCCCTCGCAAAATTTGTTATGTCCTATTATTATATCGGTGAATGCATCACTGCACAAGCCGAGGTGTCTTGACAGGCCGGACAGCCGCCGCCTGTTGTGTATCGAGAATAGTTCGGACCTGCTCAAGCGTGATATGAATACTACCGCCAGCTACGACATTACCAGTAAGCATCTGGCGAGCAATCGTGTTTTCGACGGCTTTTTGGACGATACGACGCATTGGGCGCGCACCAAGCCGCGGATCATATCCTTTATCGACAAGATAGAGCTTGGCATCATGGTCGACTGTGACGCTGACTTTTTGAAGTGCCAGGGTTTTATTGATCCCAACCAGTATCAGGTCAATCACCTGCACTAATTCATCTTTGCTGAGCGGACGAAACACGACGATCTCATCAAAACGATTCAGAAACTCTGGGCGGAATTGGTGAGAACTGATCAGCTGATCGATGATCTGATGCTCAAATTGTTCGAGCTGGTAGCCAGTCTCGATATACTCGCGGATCTTGTCGGCACCGGCATTGCTTGTCGCAACAATGATTGCGTCACGAAAGCTCACTTCGCGATTTTTGATGTCCCGCAGGATGCCCTCATCAAGTAGCTGGAGAAGCGTGGTAAGTACCTGCGGATGAGCTTTCTCGATTTCGTCAAACAGGATGACGCTAAATGGCTGTTTCATCACTTGGGCAGTGAGACTGGTTGGATCGTCGGCACCGTCAGCGATCAGTCGTCCCACGTCTTTGGCTTGGACAAATTCATTGAGATCAAGCCGAATCATCCGTCCCTCGCCGCCAAAATAGACTTCTGCTAGCGCCTTGGAGAGTTCGGTTTTGCCTACACCGGTCGGGCCAAGGAACAAAAACGTGCCGATAGGGCGGTTTTGATTGCGCACTCCTGCACGAGCTCGCCTGAGAGCATCGCTCACCACAGTCACCGCACGCGTTTGATTGATCATACGCTCGTGGATATGGTCCTCCAGGTGCAGCAGTTTCTCGCGATCATCCGCCTCGCTTGCGACACTGACTTTGATATCCATAGTTTGTTCTATCGCCTGCTGGACAGAGTTGATTGTGACAAGTTTGTCCTGATGGTAGCTAGCTGCTGACTCAAGTAATTTGAGCGCCCGTCCAGGCATCGCAAGATCGTGAACATAGCGTTCGCTGAGACGATAGGCTTCTTTGAGTGCCTGATACATATACGTAACGTTTTTTTGAAACTCGAGAAGCAACAACTGATCCTGCATCACGCGCATCGTTTCATCGTGCGATGCCTCAGAAATATTGATGCGATTTAAGGCGTTTGTCAGACCTGGGTTACGTTGACTGATTTGTAGATATCGTTGTTCGTCCATCGAGAGAATGATGCGGAGCTTGCCCGCATCGAGGATGGGCTGCAATACATTCGTCAGATCTACAGACCCGATACCTTCCTCAAAAAATAATTGTGCGTTATCAAGACACAAAATAATATTTTTGGCAGCGTAGGCTTCTCCAAGCACGCTCATGATCAATTGTTCCAATTCGCCGCGACCAGGCGCGGCTGCCAGCAAGCTCGCCGAGTCGAGGATAAATACTTGGCGGTACCGCAGCATCTCAGGAAGCTCGGCAGTACCATCCAACAAACGATCTGCAAGCGCATAAATCAGCGTCGTCTTGCCACTGCCTGCTTTGCCGACAAGTACCGCGTTCTGACGACCACCCGTGCCAAATGTATCAATCAGTTGGTCGAGAGCTCGTTTGTGGGCATCGATCTCGACGGTCAACGCGCTCCCAATTCCTCCTAGGCTGATATTATGTCCAAATCGCGTCAGAAGTGGAATATACCCAAACGCCCAATCGCGCGCGATACCGCCCGTTCGGCGAGGACGCTTGCCCTGATCGATCAGCTCCCGCAAATGCCGATGCCAGAAAATTCCTGCATGCAAATCACTTTCATCGAGGTGAATCTGCGCCAGGAGCTGCTCATAGTTTGGAAATTGCTTGATGAGCGCAACTGTCAGAATACTACCACTGATATGCTCGAGCTTTGTTTGCTCCCTGATACTCAGCGCTGTTTTCCATAGACTATCAATATCATTATTGAGGCTTGCGACGTCGCGCAGTAGATTTGGTGTCAACCCAAATCGTACCGCAAAAAACAATCCGCTTGATACTGCGCCGACAGCTTGAGCAATATCAAGCGGCGTGGGGTGCTCGGGTAGCTGACCGAGAATATCGCCCGACAAAATATCATCGATGTTTTGGCCTGGCCCAGACGGAAGATGATGAAGCTCATATTTATACCATTCGTAGAGCATAAATGGTACGCACGCAATACCAATCACCAACCATCCAAGCGCATACCCAACCACAAGCAGCGTCAGCCCGACGAGCGCAAACAACATCGTCACAATAATCAGCCAACGATGCACGCTACGAATTGCCGTGCCGCATCTCGATTTGGCCGATCGAGCACTGTGATAATTAAATCCTATATACTCCATGGTATCCATCCTGCTATCGCCAATATCACGCCGCCGATGGGCATGAGCGGCACAAACGCCCACAAAATGACGAGTATCGTATGGATAGCCACGGCAATCATCAGACTCGCCGCACCAACCACGATCACAATGGTCCGCACAAACGAACCAATAGCACGCGAAATTAAACGATCCATCCAGGCACGCAGCTGTACAGTGAGCGCGCCTTGCACACTGCCAGCAGAAATCTGGCGAAATGGTGAAAATAATGTCCGTACCAGCAGATCTATCGAGAAAAAATCGTACAGCTGAGCAATATGTTCTCGCATCAAACGGACGCGCAGCCGCCAGCCAACACCATACCACCAAGCAACGAGTCCCACAATAACCATGAGCATATTATAACCCCTCACGGGTATTTACGCTATAATAAGTCCCATGCCAAAACGCCATATTGTCATGCTAGGCAAATTCGTCAAGCGCATCGCGCAACTTCGCGGCGGCGGCTCCGCACTGCCTGGGCTTTTCGTCGAACGCATTGATCCGCATTTCGCTGAGCGCACTCTTGGACAACTGCCGCAGGGAGTGATTGTGGTGAGTGGCACCAACGGCAAGACGACGACAACAAAAATGGTCGTCAAACTACTCGAGGGTCAGGGTCTCAAGGTATTTACCAATCGTACCGGGAGCAACTTTACCCGCGGCGTTGTGGCGGCGCTGCTCGGAGATATCGATCGCCATGGTCGGCTTGACGCAGATATTGCAGTGCTCGAACTCGATGAAGCGTACGCGGTGCGATTTGTCGAGACGATCCATCCTCGCTATACGCTGCTCCTCAATGTGATGCGCGACCAGCTTGACCGGTTCGGCGAGATCGACACGACTGCTGGTATGCTCGCAAAAGTCGCCCAGGCGACGACTGATACCGTCGTCCTCAATCGCGAAGACCCCCGCATTGCGCGCATCGCCAACACGCTGGAAATTGCCGCTACTGTGTATTTCGGATTGTCACCGACAATCCGTCAGTTTTTCCCAGATGACGATAATCTCCGCGGCGCTCAAGGCAACGACGCACCATTACCAAGCGCTGATGTGCTGCTGTCATCGTTTACAGGGACGACTGCAACATTTTGTGTGGATGGCCGCGACGTTACCGTCTCGTTGCGGTTGACGGGTGCGTACAATATTTACAATGCAGCTGCAGCCATGGCGCTCGTACGATCAGTCTGCGGGGAATCGCTCGATACAGCTCGGCTTTATGAAACGCTCTCAACGATTACGCCGGCATTTGGGCGTGGCGAATCACTGATGATCGACGGCGCGCCTTGCGAACTCGTACTTGTCAAAAACCCTGCGGGATTTCGACTCGGACTGACGTCATTTGACCCAGCATCATGGGTAACGATGATTGCCATCAATGACAACTACGCCGACGGCCGCGACATGAGCTGGCTATGGGATGTCGAGTTCGAAAGTTTGCGGCAATCTCATGTTGCTGTTGTGAGCGGTACCCGAGCCTATGACATGGCACTGCGCCTGCAATACGATGAGGTCGCAATTGGTGCTATCACGCCCGATCTCAAAGCTGCACTGACAAAACTCATCAGCGCCCACCCGAACACACCGAAACGTATTTATTGTACCTATACCGCGATGCTCATCTTGCGCAAAGAGATTGGCAAACGCACCCATCTCGAGGAGGCGATCTCATGAAACCATCGATTAGCCTCTTGCAGCTTTATCCGCGAGATATGAATATTTATGGTGATTGGGGCAACACGCTCGTCCTCATGAAACGACTCGAATGGTACGGCTATCATGTCGAACTGCATAGTTACAACCCGGGAGACTCATGGCCGGACACAATCGATATCATCGTCGGGGGCGGTGGACAAGACTCTGGCCAAGACAAAATACAGCAAGACCTCCTGCGGATTGGTCCTCGCATCATCGCGCTCGCAGATGAGGGCGTTCCGATGCTAATGATATGCGGGCTCTATCAGTTATTTGGTAAGTTCTTTCTGACGAGAGATGGTCAAGAAATCAAAGGTATCGGGCTGTTCGATATCGAGACGTACGGCGGCAGCGAGCGTCTCATTGGCAATATCGTTACTCATAGCGAAGAGTTTGGCGATATCATCGGGTACGAAAATCATAGCGGACAGACGCGTCTCGGCGCGAGTGTTGAACCATTTGGTACTGTCGTGCGCGGAGCTGGCAATAATGGCCGCGACCACACCGAGGGCGCACGCTACCGCAATGTCATCGGGACATATCTTCACGGTTCGCTTCTCCCGAAAAATCCGGCCGTCGCTGATTGGTTGATCGAAAAAGCTGCCACCCGCGCGCATGGAGAGTTTGTCGGACATGCAATCGATGATCGTATCGCGGTCAAAGCACGCGATATCGCCATGAAACGTCCGCGGTAAACACCCCTTGATCGCGAGATTTACGAGGCTCTACCTGGCTGGTTTGCTATAATTGGTTATAATGCATCAACACGGCCACACACCAAAGGGCGGATCTCGCATCTTTGCACTGGATTATTTGCGCGGGTTTTTCATCATCGTGATTATTATTGACCATTTGTGGCGCTGGCCCAATATATTTCAATTTGTCAGCGGACGGGGCGAGATGTGGGTGTCGGCTGCCGAAGGATTTGTCATCATATCTGGTCTTCTGGTTGGATACGTCCACGGCTACAAAAAACGCTCTGCGCCACTGCTTCCATTGGCCGCTCATTTAATTCGCCGCGGCATAATGTTGTATGCATGGATGATACTCACCACAGTCTTGCTTGTTGCCGTCACGTGGTATTTGCATCTCAAAGGCAACATGTCCTACATCCCGATTGCAGCCGGCGACTGGCCCACTCTCATACGCAGTATGCTACGGCTTGACTATGTTCATTCTCTGACGCATTTTTTGTATCTCTATGCGATGTATCTTGTGATTTCCCCTGCCGTGATATGGCTACTGCGTCGCGGCCAATGGCTAACTGTGGTTGCGGTGTCGTGTATTATGTGGTGGCTTGGGCTTTCGTATGATGTCGAGTGGCTTCAATGGCAAATTCTGTTCTTTGTACCAGCAAGTTGCGGATATTATTTTGAGCAGCTACTTGGTTGGTTTAGACGCACTTCGCGAGATACGCAACGCGTGATTCGTTTGGTTCCTATCGCAGTGACCGCCGCTACGGTAATCATGAGCCAGTATCAATTATTCAAGGTCGAGCCAGGACAATACGAAGACATGCTGTTTGGACGCGAGCCGCTCACGATATTTACGATTTTGCTGGCTGGTGTTTGGTTTGCGGGCATGTTGAGCCTGTTCCAATATGCTCTACCGATACTCAAGCGCTATGGCGCATGGCTATTGCCGGTATTTGGCTCGCATTCGTTGACCGCCTACATCGTCCATATCGTCCCGATTGTCGTATGTCAGCTGTTGTTTGCATCGACAGATAATATTTTTTTCAACTCTACCCTCACCGCCCTCTGTATACTGGCGACTTGGGGAATACTCAAAATTCCTGGTATCAATCGCGTTGTGCCGCGGTGAGTTTTTCTACTGATAATGCGCCGAGCTTGGCTCGATCGACTGACTGATATGACTGGTCAAGCTGGAGATCTGGTTCGCCATAGTATATATAGTAGAGCGTAGCGCCTGCGAGCCGTGGTACTGGGGAATCGACGCGAAATTGACTATTGGCGAGCGGTGCATAACCGCCCTTTAGGTCGGTTGACTGACTGTAAAAATGCACAACGCAGTTCGGTAAATAATATTGCACTTCGATTGCGGTATATGGATCAGCCGCTAGAATGTCAGCGCCTTTCTTGCAATCATCCTGCACGAGACCAGCAATATATTTGACGTCGGGTTTTTCTAATCTTTGGAAATTATAGTTACCGACTGTCAGCAAATTGATGAATCCGACAAATTCTACAACGATCAGCAAGGCCGCAGCGGCGCGAAGCATACGCGACGGCCGATGTTGCTCTGCCAGCCATACGGCGATACCAGTTAGTAGCACCAACCCTATAGCTACGTGCGATAAATATCGCTCAACATATGACGGCCTCCCGAGCGACAGGCCCACAAGTGCGACAATTGGTACGAGGATATAAGCGAGCATCAACAAGAAATAATCCCGATGAACAGTGTGCCGATATGCCCGCACCAACACGACGATCAGGGTAGTGATGACAAATAGCGCGAGCGCCGACTGATACGGATTGAGCTGCCACAGAGGCGTATACAGGAAATTAAACGTTATTACCCCAAGAATATTCTCGATTGACATGGCTTGCGATATTGGCGCGAGCGCACCATTACCCATCTGCCCGATAAATGCCGGTAGCCATGGCAGAAACAACACAATACTGACGAGGTAGCCAACTATCCAAGGAGCTTTACGCAGGGGTTCACGGCGTTTGAGCGTCATCCAGATGAGCCACAGCAGATGCCCGAGCCACAACAATACAGAATAGTAGAGCGTGAGCACACCAAGCGCTACAAATATGCCATAGATGATATAATTTTTTCGTTTAGCTGCATTATCTCTAGCCTGGTGCGCAACCACCAAAAAATAGGTCGCCGCCATCCCAATCAACGATGCAAGCGCATACATTCGTATCTCAAATCCATAGCGAAGCAAAAACGGCGCAAGCACAAGAAACATTAGGCCGGCCACGGCGGCACGCGGACCAAACATCCGCCGTGCGACTAGTCCACCCACGGCGACCGCACCGCCAAGTGATAATGCACTCAGACTGCGTAGTGCAATTTCGCTCCATCCAAATAGCCATCCCCACAGTTTCAGCACGAGATAATAGACAGGTGGATGTGTATCGAGAGAAGTGAGATGAAATATCTCGCCGATCGGCCGTTGGGCCACCATGATCGAATAGGCTTCATCGAACCATATGCTTTGTCTGAGACCAATCAAGAGACTGAGGAGCGTCGCAGCGAGCGCCACGAGTATGAGTACGACTACGAAAAATGTATGATCGTCGAGTAAGCGTGCGTTTGTAAATTTTTTCAAGAGTTTATTCATACTCTATAGAATATCGTGTTTGTGCTAAAAATTCTACTGCTCACCCCTATGATTTTCTTTTATATTGAGATATAATTACCTGTGCACGCGGTGCATATCGAGTGCATAGAGTCTTTTTTAGCAATCGGGGTGTGGCGCAGTTGATAGCNNGGTTTGAGCCCTTTCACCCCGACCAGAAACGAAACGTTAGAACCCTCGTCCTCAGGACGGGGGTTTTCGTGTTCGCAGAGGCAAAAAAAAGGGGGCTGTCATGGTCACCTCATAATCAAAAGGATGGTAGGGCGGTAACAAATCACGGGAGACCAGAACAGATGCCAATGAAATCAGTCGTGGAGCAAATTGACGCCGAAGCAGATGATAGGCTCGCTCGTCTTGACCAGGCCAGGATGCTTGCAAAGAGCGCATTCACTGGCGGTCAGTTGACGGGGGCCGCGCGTTGACCCTTCTTAGGGGTGAACCTTATGTATCCTTATGTATCCTTATGTATCTCATAACTATTCAAAAGCATTCTGAGTGGATGACTGTAGCTAGAATGACGTCTGGACATCATATATGAATTTGGATACTATTAATGTCAGATGAGTAGTAGCATTACCTTGGGAATTATCTCTGAGTTCAATTCGGCAAGCGGCCAAGGTTCGGTGTTGCTGGATGGGCTCAGCTACGATTTTCGGTATGTGGACGGAGAGTCTGTTGTCGGCTCTTCATCGCTTGGCGTGCGTTTCTCAGGAAGACACCAGCAACGCCCAGGGCATCACCTAAAGAAGCCCTGCCGAGGGGATATCATCGTTGTTGCAGCCAAGACTCACCACCCACGATGGGCGTACCTACAGTCGTGGGTGGTGAGCTTGTCTCATCACCTCACGGTGTAGTGTTTCGAGGCATGATACTCAGAGCCATCCAGTAGGCTACGCTCGGTTTGACATTGAGTTTCGCACTCTTTAGCCCCCTTGGGAAACCATTTGTTCCAATAGCAAACTCAGCCGGCTCGGCGCTCCTCGAATCCCGAGACACCCGGCAGTACCCCGGAGAAGCGGACCGTCGCGGCCCGCTGCTACTTGTGCGCGCCCCATGGCCGGATTTCAACCCCACGTTCTCGCAGTACCCGCATCACCGTCGAGCGAGCACGACTTGTCGCCGCCGCGACCTCAGCCCCGCCGAGGCCTGATGCGTAGAGCGCCAGGATTCTGTCCTTGTCCGCTTCCGTCACCCGATGAGCCGAAGAACCGGACGGAGCGGCGATCGGCCCCCTGACCGGCAAGGATGCCAAATCGTCGGCGTTGAGGGTTAGTCGGGAGAGGGCACCAAATTAAATACCTACCCTTGTGGTGGGTATTTAATTTGTCAGAGATGAGACCTCAAACACTCGACCTCGAGGAGAGAGGGAGACGGTGAGAAGCGACGGGCTTCGCCTCACAAGGTGACGTCACAAAGGAGCGACGCTCATTTGACTGACTCGCAGGCCCGCGCTTGCGCGGGGGAGCCCTTTCACCCCAGCCAAAATATATAGAGGCTGAAAAAAGAGTTTTTGAGGCATTGATAGTTCACTTACCATCGAGAGGGCAAATAGTCGAATCACCCCCTCGCCGCCCATAATATGAAAAATGGCAAAAATTGACCCTTCTTAGGGATGAACCTTGTGTATCATCAACCTTGTGTATCATCTATTCCTCCCTTTCTTCTTAGGAGTGGATTTTACGTACTTGCGCAATACACCGACATCATGGACAATTAACATATGAGACCTCAAGAACATCCAATAAATCAGAGATTCTTCGAGGGGCTCTCCGTAACATTTCGACCGACCCCGACCGGGCAAACGGAGCGACCTGCGCTATTGCTACACGGAGCAGGGAACTCAACGAAGCAAAGATCCGAAGCAGTATCTGAAATAATCGGTGCCCATGGTGTACCTTCTGTGGCCTTCGACCACACTGGACACGGAGAAAGCTCAGGTACTCTTGCCGGGCAGTCTTTAGCAAAGCGGCTTGTCGAGGCGCATAGACTCTCTTCATACTATGATTGCGGCGGACTCTTAGCTGGGTTCTCCATGGGTGGTCACACGGCACTAGAGTTAGCATTGCTTGTAAGCCCGGAGATGTTTGATCGCATACTCCTCTTCTATCCCGCCATCTACCCTGACGAGGCGGAGAACGCGCCGTTCGGATCAGACTTTACCACAGCCATTCGAGCACCCAATGCATGGAAGCAATCTCGACTATTCGATGCTCTGACAGCGTTTGACGGAAAGCTAGCGGTCATCATAGGTGAATTGGATGAAGTTATACCTCCAGAACTCCCAGATATGCTCTTGAGCTCTTTGAAGCATCGATCTCAAGGGAAGATATCCATAGTTCCGAAGGCCCCGCACTTACTTCTGCCTCACGTGTTTCAGAGTCCAGAATTAGTAAAGTCGCTAGAATCAACTATCTCATGGATTCTGGAATGACATGTCTATCCGGTGGGCGCGCCTCCTTGTAACGTGGGCTATTGGCCCGATTTGCCTGGGCGTGGCGCTCATTGCATGGGCATATCCTAGCATTACCAAGTTCGCAATTCCAGATCCAAGAATCGCTGAATGAGCACTCAGAACCTTCCTTCGGGGGCTATAAGAGCTATACGGCCCACACTGAGTAAGGGTTATTGTATGCCAATCTTTCATTTACACTTTGCACTACAGAGATGCCTATCAGTAAAATCATAACGTAGTTTTACGGCGCCCGCATACTACCATAGCACCTCAACCTAGCAGTCGTGTTGCTCTGATCAGACAGTGTAGCATACGAAAAATATTGCATTGAGCTTCTCGGCTTTTGTTTGACGGGAAATCACTTTCATCTCGGACTATTTCAGCATCAATCCAACGGCACGAGCAAAAGTCTGCGGTATTATCTTGACGAGCCAACACTTGCGTGGATGCGCCGCGATAGTGTCAAGACTCTTTCAGGACTGCCGTCTAAAGAATCTCTAGGATCATACGCGGGCGAAAAGGCAGGTAGAGATCCAGCTACTTCCTGGCATTTTCTGCTATCATAATCATATGCGCAGCTCATCTAGCCCTCCCTTTGGCCGAAGATTACGACTATTCATCGTTACTTTACTTGGGGGCCTAGGGTATTTCTGGTGTGCGCTGCAATGGATGTGGGCCATGATACTCTATATGCCACTCATTGAAAAAGATAACATCGTCGAAAAGCTTACTCTTTCAGGCGATCAGGGCACACTCTTACCAACCATACAATTTACACTATCACCCGCTATCGCGGGCATTTTGGCCGTGGTCATCACCATCATAGTCGTCGGTTTAGTGGTGTACCTCACCTTCACTATGCCGCGTCGTTTGACACAGTCAGCCGCTCGCAGTACTCACCATATGGCGAAGCATACTATACCATTTATCATGCGCCAGCGACATCTCTCTCAAACTCAGCAAAAATCTCTTAGTTTTCGTGTTCTCGTCATTATTAAGTTACACTTATGCATCTTGCCCCTCATCGTGACGTCATGCACGCCAATATTCACACCCTTCCCTCTAGTATCTACTATCGTAATGCCAATTGCCTATGCACTCTTCTTCTGTAGCATCACGTGCTTTATGACCCAAACATTCTTGGCTCATCGCTGGCGGCTTGGTTTTGATCGTACAGCCTAAGGACACGACAAATCCACATGATGGATGATAATTACTATGCTGTTTATGGCAACTTCGCTATAATATATTTTAGCAACTAACAAAACCATGCTCGGCAGAGGAGAGTTCGCCATCGCACTATCTATTCCCATCAAAAGAAAACGCTCTTCATACAAACTACCTCTACTGGGAGCGCTTCTTCTCACCGTACTCACCGGTGGCTATGTCACCCTATTGTTTGCCGCGCCAGCCATACCGTCATTTTCCATGATCATTGATCCTGCTGTGGTAGCACAGCCAGTCATTGGGAGTAACCGCTTGATTATCCCCAAGCTCAATGTTAACATCGAATATTCTCCTGAGCACCGCGCTTTATCCCGTGGCTCAGCTGTCTGGCGCTCTCCTGGTCAGGGGGACCCATCTAGCTCGGGCACGATGATACTTGCGGCAATGCGCTTTACTCTCCAGCCAACACCGTCACAAACTGTTCGTAAATCGCCTTTTTATCGACTTGGTTCACTCCAGAGGGGTGACAAAATCGTGATTGACTACAACGGCAAGCGCTACGGCTACGAGGTTACAACATCCCTAGCCGCCACAAGCATTACCGCTGATATCGAACGCTCAACCACCGAACCACGCCTCACGCTCTATTCTATCGACTCGTCTGATTTCATCAAAAAACATACTGTCGTTGAAGCAAAGCCGCTTGGCGAAGTTGGCATAGCACCCTATCAGCAAACTAATTAGTCCTGGCAATTATCGAACCGTTGCTCGGCATATCCTAGCAAATCATTACACCAGTGCTGGATGACTTTGCCATAACAACGCTCACCGCGCCTAATATCAGCCTTGTCCACCAGTGCCCAGTCTGTGATCTCACTTGGCTGAAGTGTGATCATGTCGATCATCTCACTCGTCAAACGAGTCCAAAAGACAAACTGATATGAGATCGCTAGATCGCTCATACGATTGGCAACCAGCGCAAACTGAAGATCATCTGCCGCGACTTCCAGGCCAACTTCTTCGCGCGTCTCACGTATTGCCGCCACCAACGGAGTCTCCCCGGGGTCAATGATACCACCGGGGATAGTCCAGTACTTCTTATAGTTAGCCTTGATAATTAACAGTTTTCCCTCATCTGTCTCGAGGTACAGACTCGCACTCGCCATCCGCTTGTCAAGCGTCCCAATCCAACGCTTAGTCTCGTGGATCGAATATTTAATTTCCATATCCTACTTAGCAAATTCGATCGCGCGAGTCTCACGAATCACATTGACCTTTATGGTGCCAGGATATTGCATAGTGCTCTCGATCTTGACGGCAATATCGCGTGCCAACTTAATAGCACTAAGATCATCAATCGCTTCCGGCCGAACCATCACCCGTACTTCACGGCCTGCACTAATAGCATATGCCTTGTCGATGCCCTTAAATCCAAGCGCAACATTCTCGAGATCGCGCATACGCTCAGCAAAGTTTTCTGCACTAATATTACGCGCACCCGGACGAGCTGCGCTGAGCGCATCAACCACACGGACTATCATCGCCTCCGGCGTCGTCGCATCAATATCATCATGATGAGCCTCGATGGCATGACAAATATCTTCCGCCAGGCCTGCCCTGCGAGCCATTTCCGCACCAATATGGTGGTGCTTGCCCTCGATTTTATGTGTCACAGCCTTGCCCATATCGTGGAGCAGAGTCGCGATCTTAGTGACACGAACATTGGCTCCAATTTCCTCGGCGATCAACCCAGCAAGATGTGTCATCTCGGTACTATGCAATAATACATTCTGACCATAGCTAGTACGAAACTTGAGCTCCCCAATAAGACGCAAGAGCTCCTTCGGAATGCCAGTTACGCCAACTTCACGCGCAGCATCTTCACCAGCGCGAATAACTTCTTTTTCAATCTGCTTCTCTGCCTTTTGAACAACCTCTTCGATCCGGCCCGGATGAATACGCCCATCTTTCATAAGCATCTCCATAGCAAGACGAGCTACTTGTCGGCGTACTGGATCAAAACTCGAAAGCACGATCATGCCAGGGGTATCATCGACCAAAATATCGACCCCAGTTGCCCGTTGTAACGCCTGAATATTGCGTCCCTCTTTGCCGATAATCCGGCCTTTCATCTCTTCATCTGCAAGCTTGATGGCTGTCACCGTTCGCTCGGCTGTTACTTCACTTGCCATCCTCTCCATAGCAGAAACCAGAATAGTTTGCGCACGCTCTTCGGCATCTTCGGCTGCATCTCGCTGCAACTTACCGACCAGCCCAATAAGATCCTCCTTAATATCACGCTCTGTCATTGACATAAGTTTTTCGGCTGCATCTTTTTTCTTAAGACCAGCGATTTTTTCTAGCTTCTCCTGTTGGCGAGTGCGTATCTCGCGAATTTCATTCTTGAGAGACTCGACTTCATCCTCGGCAGTTCGTAGCTTTTCGCTGCGCCTGTCGAGTTCATCAAGCTTTCTATCGAGCAGGCTCTCGCGGTCAGCGAGACGAGTCTCGGTTTTTTGGATATCTTTACGACGCTCATTTTCGAGACGCAACGCTTCGTCCTTTGCCTTGAGAATAATATCGCTCGCTTTTGTCTGAGCTCGCGCAATCTCTCTTTCAGCATTGGTCTTGCTCTTACGGGCTATCTCTCGGTCATAGGTGTATTTACCGCCCGCGCCAAGACCTAGACCTACGGCTGCGGCAATAACTATTTCTATCATGGTGTTTCCTTTCTATCTTGAGAAAAATCATCACATAATAAGCTGACATCTGATCCCATAGTAAACATTGGAGGTGATGATACTGACTCAAAGTTATTCAAAATAATCATGTGTCTAAACTAGACCATCTTATTATACGCTACACATCGTAAAAAATCGACGAATTATTTTCGTGGTTGCGTAATATGGGCTTCAGCGCCATAGATAGGCAAAACAATCCGATCGTCATCGCCGGTCCGCAAACGCTCGCTCAAAACCTTGCGCCAGTCCGGGCCGACACCTCCTACGATAGGCACACCCAAGCTACTCGCTAATGTGTTGGCTACGACCAATCCAATGCGCAGGCCAGTAAAACTGCCCGGGCCTTGCATGACAGCAATTGCCTGTATATCGGTAAACTGGCGTTCGTGCTCAGCGAGACAATCGCGTAAATATTGTAGCAAATCTCGAGCGAGGCTCCGACCTGCTTGCCACGTATAGTCATGGGAATCATTGCCTTCGACCAGGCTGACGTGGCACTCAGGTGATGATGTATCAAGAAAGATGATCATCACCTATATGCTCTCCAGGATACGACATGCAGACTCACCTCTCGCCTCACATGCCAGTAAGCGCTCATTTTCGCCGACGGCCTGGATCTTTACGGCCAAGTAATCATCTGGCACAACATCCGCCACGGCTTGCGCCCATTCGATCACGGTTATTGATCGTGGGTCACGCACTCGTTCAGCTAGCTCTAGCGCCATAATCCCTGGGTCTGATAGGCGATAAAAGTCATAATGCGCCAGCTCCAAGCCGTCACGCGCCTCATAAATACGATTGAGGGTAAATGTTGGACTCTGAACGTCTGCATCAATACCAAGACCACATGCGATACCTTTGGTCAATGTTGTCTTGCCCGCTCCGATATCACCGATGAGCACGATTATCTCGCCACCTCTTAGGGCAGCACCCAATCGAACCCCAAGCGCATGCATGTCGTCTACATTTTTAATATCAATCTTCATCAGGGGTCATTATACCATACACAAAGACAATTTGTCGCTGGCGTATTTCTGCGCTTTCTACTATACTAAACATATCCATTATGCGTATTTCAGATGCTACCATGAAAAAGCTGCTCGAGCGCAACAATCTTGCCGACGCAGCCAAGATCGAAGCTCTCCAAACAGAGAGCGCTCGTTCTGACAGACCACTCCAGGATATTGCCATCGAACAAGAGTTAGTTAATGAACAAAGTTTGACTCGCCTCTACGCCGACTACGCCGAGATACCCTATATTGAACTCAGCGCCAAAGACATCCCAAAAGATGTCCTAACACGTATCCCAGAGCGTATTGCCCGTCAGTATAACGCAATCATTTTCAAAATTGAAAAAACCGGCACCGTTCATCTTGCGATGGACGACCCCGATGATGTCCAAGCTGTTAACTTCTTACAAAAAGAGGTTGGCACTAATACACAGATCTACATCGCTTCTCATACCAATATTCTCGACTGTCTCGAAGCGTATCGTGGCGATGTCGGTCAAGAACTCGACGATGTGATCGATATCCAGCGTGAAACCGATGAGACAACTGAGCAAAAAGTTGACGAGGCAGATATCGCTGAAGATTCACCAATTGCCCAGACCGTCAACCTACTCCTTGAGTATGCAATTCGCTCGAGTGCAAGTGACATTCATATCGAACCACGCGAAGAGCACGTCCAAATCCGCTATCGCATCGACGGTGTCCTCAAAGAAGTTAATCGACTCCCGCGCAATGTCCTCAATGCCCTCGTCAGTCGTATCAAGATCCTCTCAAATCTCAAAATTGACGAACGCCGTGTCCCGCAAGATGGCCGTTTCAAGATAAAAGTTGGCGGTAAGCAATATGCGTTTCGTGTCAGTACTCTACCTATTACCGATGGCGAAAAAGTCGTCATGCGTATTCTCGACGAGTCTAACCACGCACTCACTCTCAAAGACCTTGGCTATTGGGGACACTCGCTCGATATCATCAACGAAGCCATCACCGAACCAAATGGCATGATCCTCGTCACGGGCCCAACTGGCTCAGGTAAGTCAACCAGCTTGTTCAGTATATTGACGCTCCTTAATACCCCAGATGTCAACATCTCCACTATCGAGGATCCTGTCGAGTACAAGATCCCGGGAGTCAATCAGACACAAACGAACGCCAAGGCCGGCATGACATTTGCCTCGGGGCTACGGGCACTACTTCGCCAAGATCCAAACATCATCATGGTAGGAGAGATCCGTGATGGCGAGACGGCTAATCTAGGAGTGCAGGCCGCCCTCACCGGGCACCTAGTTTTTTCAACTCTCCATACCAATAACGCCGCGACCTGTCTGCCACGACTCCTCGATATGGGTATTGAGCCCTTTCTGATTGCCAGCACTGTCAAAGCTGTGGTTGGGCAGCGACTCGTGCGACGCCTTTGTATGAAATGTCGGGTCAACTACCCACCCACCAAAGAAGAGATTGATGCAATTATTCATCTCTTTAATCTACGAGAGGGTCAGACCTTTGAGCATATCTATGACCTCGAGACCGAAGCCATGAAACAAGAAGTCGGCGGTCAGACGCCACGGGGGGCTGACAAAAAAACTATCGTCTCCTTATGGAAAGCCAAGCCCGAAGGCTGCACCGAATGCAATCACACTGGATTCAAAGGTCGGATTGGTATTTATGAAGTACTCGGCATCTCTATCCCTGTCCAGAAACTTATTACCGCCAATGCTACCAGCAACCAAATCCAAGACCTTGCCATCACTGAAGGTATGGCGACCATGCAAACTGATGGCCTGGTCAAAGCCCTGCGCGGCAATACGACCATCGAAGAAGTCCTAAGAGTAACAAAGGAATAATTATGGGTCATTTCATCTACGTCGCAGTGAACAAAAATAACGATTCTATGACTGGCACGATTGATGCAGTCGACCAGCCAGCAGCAATTGCTATGCTGCGCAATCAAGGCCTACGACCTGTCAGCATCCACGAAGGCGCCGAGATCAAAAGAAGCTTCAATATCATGGACTTCTTTGGCAAAGACAAAGTGAAATCCGACCATCTCGTCATGTTTACTCGCCAGCTCAGCGCCATGGTCTCCGCTGGCGTCCCTATTCTACGCGCCCTATCGTCACTCGAAAATCATTCCGAGAGCACTTCTCTCAAGCACATCCTGCAACAAGTTATCAAAGACATAGAGAGTGGCTCGCCGCTTGCTGATGCGCTCGGCAAATACCCAAATACTTTTAGTGACGTCTACGTCAATATGGTACGCGCTGGCGAAGCAGCCGGTATTGTCGATGATATTCTCAAGCGCCTGGCCATGCAGCAGGAAAAAAATGCCACCATGCGCAAAAAAATCAAAAGCGCCATGACCTATCCGATGGTACTACTCTTCATCACAATAGGAGCATTTTTTGGTCTAATGGTCTTTGTCATACCGCAAATTGGCAAGATACTGCAAGACCTAGGTGGACCAGATGCACAGCTACCCCTGCTCACTCAGGTTATGCTTGGTTTGAGTGCGTTTATGTTATCGTACTGGTACATACTAGTGCCTCTTGTCGTCGGCATCATCGTGCTCCTGATGCGCTACATCAAAACTCCCGTCGGGCGGCGCATGTTTCACCACCTGGTGCTCAAAATCCCCGCTATCAAAATCATCATTATGAAAGTTGCAGTAGCACGGTTCGCCCGAACCTTCTCTGCGCTCATGGGGGCAGGCGTCTCTATCCTGGAGTCACTTAATGTGACTGCTCGAGCCGTCGGTAATGTTGTGTACGAGGAGGCTATTATTGAGGCAGCCGAAAAAGTCAAATCCGGCAAAAATCTTTCTGAGATAATCGCTAGTAATGCCCTCTTTCCACCTATCGTCGCACAGATGATTGCGGTCGGTGAAGAAACCGGTCAGACAGATACTGTACTCGTGAAGGTAGCTGACTTTTACGAAGAAGAGGTCGACGTAGCTATCGATGGCATCAGCTCAATTATTGAGCCAGTAATGATTCTTGTCATGGGTAGTGCTGTCGGGCTTATAGCCGCTAGCGTGATGGGTCCAATCGCTGGTCTAGCCCAAAATATCAAAGAATAGCCTACCCATATTCAGGGCTACTTGTTTGATACTGGTTATGGTATACTAAAATTTGAACACCTCAGTGGGCATCTCAATGGTAAAATTATTCTACAAAGACAAACCTGTTATCGGTCTCGACATCAGCCAAGCTGGGGTCAAACTTATGGCCGTCGACACAAATCGCATGACCGTCATGGGATATGCTTCGATGGATTTACCGCCCTCCAAGCTGCAAACAGCTTTTGAGTCGGCCGAAAACCCGTTTCTTACCGACAGTATCACTTCGCTTTTAGACCAACATCTCATCGGAAATCTCCCTAGCAACCATACGGTCATCGCTCTTCCCACCGCCCGTACATTTTCACGAACATTCACACTACCAATCGACCAAGAACAAAACATCAAAGGCGCTGTCGATGTTGAAGTCAACCAATACATCCCCGTCCCTAGCGCGTCCCTCTACGTCGACTATGAAGTTATCGATCGCAACGACAAGGAATTTACCATTGTGATGGCAGCTATCCCAAAAAACCTTGTCAATAACTGCGTAGCTGCTGCAACAAATGCCGGGCTACGGCCCGTTATGGTCGAGCCTGGCATCAACGCTGTAGCGCGTATTCTGCAATCAACCGAAAATGGGGAGCTCAGTACGCTGATTCTTGACATAGGTCAGACAAGCACTGATATTGCTATTCTTGATAAGGGAACTGTTCGCATCAGTGGTAGCGCACCAGTTGGAGGACATGCCTTTACTATCGCCATCGCCGAAAAACTCAAGGTTACGCCAGAAAATGCCCATCAACTCAAGATCCTCAACGGTCTCAATGCCGGTCAACGACGCTCAAAAATCGAAATGGCTATGAAGCCCCACTTACAGCAAATTATTAGTGAGGCAAACAAAGTTATGCGGTATTACAGCGAGCGCATGGGCCAAGAAAAAAAGATTGAGCAAATACTGATCGTCGGTAGCGGCAGCGATGTACCGGGCATTGGTGAATACTTCACGAATGCATTTGTTATGCCAGCTCGCACAGCTAACCCGTGGCAAGACCTGAAGTTTCATAACCTCCCCCAGCCTAACCGCCAATTCCGACCACGATATATCACCGTTGCGGGCCTCGCCGTTACGCCCATGGAAGCAGTCAGAAAATGATAAACCTACTACCCCCTGAGTCAAAGGCTGAAATACGCGCAGCTCATACCAACACCTTGCTCAGTCGTTATATTTTCCTCTTAATGATGGCTATCGGTCTACTGATCGCTTTTGTTGGTTTTTTCTATTTTTATCTTGCCAATGTGCGGGCAAATGCCGAACGTGAAATTACCGACAACAACCAGAAAGTCGCCAATTACAAAAAAGTTCAGAAGGAAGCGGAGACGTTTCGCTCAAATCTATCAATCGCTAAACAAATCATGGACAAAAAGGTTGACTACACTCGTGTCATCTTGCGTATATCTAACATATTACCATCAGGCATTATATTATCCACCCTCACCCTTGACCCTTCTACGATTGACAAAGAAACATCCCTCAATGCTCATGCTAAAACCTACCAAGACGCCCTCAATCTCAAAGAATCACTTGAAAAATCAGGCCTGTTCTCTGATGTCCACTTTCTCAAGATAGACCAACCAGAGGCATCAAACACTAGCCCATCAGATGAATATGCCCTCAAAGTCACCATGAGCGTCAAATTTAAACGTGAGGTCATACGTTAATGCCTGACTTTTTACGAAAAAATCTCTTTACTGCCTCGAAGTACCGTATCGTACTAAGTGTGCTGATGTTACTAGTGATCGCATGCGGAATTGCCGGTTTTCTTTTTGCGTATAAGTTTATCGGGGACTACGCTCTTGAAGTTAGTAAAAAATCAATTGATGCAGAGGCAAGTCGTAACACTCTGAGTAGTCTCGAAAAAGTTGAAAAAGAGCTTGAAAAAAACCGCGTCGTAGTACAACGAGCAGCCGATATTGTTGCCGAGAGCTCATCCTATAAATATCAGAACCAAGTGATAGGCGATCTACGTGACTACGCACAGCGCAGCGGAGTGACGATCACAAGCCTTGACTTTGCCGCTACTGGCCCTAAGTCTACTACGACCCCCCAGGTATCACCCATCACTGGCGCTCCAACTGGTGCAACGACAAATAGCCAGTCCGCACCCCCCTCTGGGCTCAAGTCCACAACCGTCACAATCACACTCCAAACACCCGTGCGATACCGTAATCTCCTTAATTTTATCTACTATCTCGAACAAAATCTCACCAAGATGCAAATATCGAAACTTGAATTATCCAAACCCACCGCTGGTAGCCGTGCCGGCAGCGATACAGTTAATATCAATGCGTTTACAGTTGAGGTTTATCTGAGGTAACTATGAAGAAATCTGTTTCACTACATTCTATTATCCATCCTATTGCTACTTTCTTTAGTAGGTATCATGTGGTGTTTTTTTCAATCATCGTGATAGGCTGTCTTTCGACCGCACTCGTTCTGCTGATGCAAACTCTCAATATCTCCGCTAGTGAGACCGGCTATGCTGCCAAAAATAACTATACGAGCTTTGATCAAGCAACGATTAAGGATATTAATACTCTCAAGAAAAGCAGCGAGCAATCAAGCGAGTTTGCTATGCCAGCCGGTCGTACAAATCCCTTCTTTGAATAACATAACCATCGCTATAAGTGGTATACTATGCCTATGATAATACTTGGCAGTCAATTATTAAACACACCAGTCATGGGACTGCAAACAGGATCTGAGCTAGCTCGCACGAAACGAGCAATTATCGATCCCGCTACCCTCACTATAATCGCCTATGAAGTCGACGGGCCGCTCCTGTCCCAAAAACCTTCCCTCATTCGCTTAGTCGATATTCGAGAGATTAGCGATATGGGGTTGATTGTTGATTCAAGTGATGAATTTGTCTCACCTAGTGATGTCATCAAGCTGCACGAAGTCTATCAGCTGCACTTTCTCTTGCTCGGCATGTCCGTATTAGACGAACAACGACGCAAACTCGGCAAGATTATTGACTACACCATCGAGACTCTAGGTTTTACGGTACAGCAGCTTACTGTCAAGCGACCCCTACTACAAAGCTTTACCGATACCGAGCTTCTCATTCATCGCCAACAGATTATCGAAATCAATAACGAAGCAATAGTTATCCAAGCCGACGCAAAACTAACCGAGCCCACTCTTGAACAGGTTGGCGGTAGCTACGTCAATCCATTTCGCAAAACAAATACCGCCTCGCTCATCGAATAGCCACATGTGATACTATGCCTGTTCTGACATATCTAGTAGCGCAGCTTTGATGTCGTCATACTTGAACCCTTGGCGAGCTAAGTATTGAACTAGTTTTTGGTCATCGGGATATTTAGCACGTTTTCTAGCAATGAGCTTTGCAAGCTCATCGCTATCGTTACGCTCCGATTCGTGGAGCACTTGGTTGATTATTGCGCCGCTGACACCCTTTGTTTGTAGCTCGGCCTGCAATTGACGCAGAGAGGCACCCTTTGCGATATGCCTACTCTCCACCCACCAGCGCGCAAACTGTTCGTCATCAACATACTTTTTCTGTTGTAGTTTTGTCAATACTCGTTCGGTGAGGGCAGGGGAGTAGCCAGACTTTTCTATGATGATGCCCTGCCTGTTTTTGTATTTCGTACGAAGTGTTTTGCGGTACAGATAGTCGCGTACTTCGCGCACGCTGTGCGGCCGCATCAGGCAATACTCAAGCGCCCGCGAGTAGAGCTTGCCAAACTGGCTCTCTATTTCGAGCTCCGCTAGTTCCTCCTCCCCCAGTTCCCTACCGACTTTTACGTTAAGATCAGTTATCTGTGAAATATCCAAACTAAATCGATACTTCCCATCGATACTGATATTTACCCGATCAGGATTGCGGGCTTGTGCCGAAATACTCGTGATTTTCATCGACAAAAGCTTGTTGTTTTGCGAACTCATCATACAGTGATTCGTTGGGACTCTATGGCGTATTACCTTGCCCCCTACAGCCTCAGACTCACCTCAAGGCACCAGTCTCGGTCACGCATGCAAGGAGGCTATTTATTCCCTCGGGGCGCGCGTTTTGCGGCATCTGCCTGTTTGTATCATTGTTCTGCTCTGCCATTATTCTATCTCAGCAGCGACTTTTGCGCGAACTTTTTGCTCGATTTCCTCGAGAACGTCAGGATTTCCCTTAAGATATTTCTTGGTCTGCTCGCGGCCTTGGCCGATTTTGGCGTCGTTGTAGTCAAACCANNAACGGAAGAATGCGCCGCGCTTGTCCACAATTTGCAGACCCGTCGCGAGGTCGAGGATGTCGCCCGCCTTGCTGATGCCTTCGTTGTACATGATGTCGAACTCAGCAACTCTAAATGGCGGTGCGATTTTGTTTTTGACGATCTTGACCTTAGTGCGATTGCCAATGATTTCTTCGCCTTCCTTGATCTGGCCCGTACGGCGAATATCGGCGCGGACTGAAGCGTAGAATTTCAGTGCGTTACCACCGGTCGTCGTCTCAGGGTTGCCGAACATCACGCCGATCTTCATACGAATCTGGTTGATGAATATCACAGTAGCGTGGCTCTTGTTGATGATACCTGTAAGCTTACGCAGCGCTTGGCTCATCAGCCGCGCCTGGAGACCCATGTGGCTGTCGCCCATGTCGCCATCGATTTCAGCCTGCGGCACGAGAGCGGCAACTGAGTCGACCACGATCAAATCCACTGCGTTGCTGCGTACTAATGTTTCGACAATTTCCAGTGCCTGCTCACCGTTATCTGGCTGGCTCACTAATAAATCTGTCGTGTTGACGCCGAGACGTTTGGCGTAGGCAGGGTCGAGCGCGTGCTCAGCATCGATAAATGCTGCTGTGCCGCCTTGCTTCTGGATTTCGGCAATGGCATGAAGTGTCAGCGTCGTTTTGCCGGAGCTTTCTGGCCCATAAATTTCGATGATGCGGCCCTTTGGGAACCCACCGCCAAGTGCGATATCGAGACTCAAGCTACCGCTCGGCAATAGTTCTACATCAGCCCGCTTGGTGTCGCCTAGTTTCATGATTGACCCATCACCAAATTGCTTCGTGATCTGGTCCATCGCGAGACCAAGCGCTTTTAGTTTACCCTCGTCGGCAATTGGTTTTTCGGCTAGTACTTTAGTATCGGATTTTTTTGCCATGATCATCTCCCTCTAATCGTTGTCTCTCTACCTAAGCTACGCTAATTTTGGTATAATGTAAAGCAATGAAAAGCAAGTTATTCGAAAAAGGCTTCACAGTAGTAGAACTTTTGATTATACTCGTCTTGCTCATCGGTGGCGCGACATTATTCTACACCCAGAAATCCCAACTTGATGCCGCTCAACATGATGAACGCCGCAAAATAGCCATCAATGCTATGTACTACAATCTTGAGGAAGTGTACTATCAAAAACATAGCGCATACCCTCCCTCAATAGACAGCAAGGTACTTCGCGCTATGGATCCCACCTTGTTTATCGACCCAAGCGGCATCAGGATCAATGACCCAGCATCAACCTATCGTTATCAGGGCTCAGGTTGCTCCGAAGGTCAATGTACGGGCTACACTCTCAGGGCCGATCTAGAAAAAGAAGCTGACTATATCAAGACAAATCGTAATAAGTAAGCCTCCTAGCCCAACATAATCATCCTAGTCCGAAACCAAAAAGCAGCTCAGCAATTAATTAACTGGTCGGCCGTTTTTGAACGCTTCTACGGCATTATTGAGAACCGCAATTTCATCGCGCGGGCTTGCAACGTAATCAAACCGATACGTTGTCTCCTCGCCCTCCGTACTAAGACGAATTGAACCATAATTGAAAATATTTTGGATAATACCACGCTGAGAATAACTGGCATCTTCTATGTTGAGAAGCGAAACAGTTTGTTGGCGGTGCGAGAACAGACTCGTTTGAATCTCTTGGACTACGCTTTCGTTGGTCAGGAAAAACTTATTACTGACATAGACAAGGACCGCCATATAGCCGCCTATCAAGAACAAGATTGTCAACAACATGCCGATCATCAAAACAATACCATAGGGCGGCGGGTCTATGACATTGATATTACTCATCATAGCTGGATAATTAATCACCAGCATCAGCACAAGTGATATCACGAGCGCCGTGAAAACCACTGGGATCACCATGCCGATTGGATGGCGCCTGACAGCACTGATAACATATTCGTGTTCGCTAAGATTCAATTCGGGATACTGGCGTATTGATGCTTGATGTTTTTTGCGTACCTCAGGGCTCACCTCAGGCTCTACTGGACTGACTGCTCGTGAAATATGAACGACATTTTGGATCGGTGCCGCAGGCTGCGGGGCAACATAGAGCGGTCGACCATCAACATCATAGGCTACCGGTTGTTGGTAATTGGGTGATTCAGGCCGTCCAGGTGATTGGGGCTGTGGTTCCATGACTATATTATAGCACTGCTCAAAAAAGCACAGTCTATTGGCGTTTAACTTTGACCATGCTCGGGCGCATAGTCACGCCGTGCAGCGTGTAGCCGGACTGCATCTCATCAGCAATCACTTCTACAGCACCATCAGAGGATTCATCGAATTGCACTGCTTGATGCAATTGTGGATCAAATGGCGTCCCTGCACTTGCCTGAATACGGGCGACCCCTAAGTCAAGCAGTGTTTTTTCAAGCTGCTTACTAAGACCTGCCACCCCGTTGGCCCAAGCATCCTCTTTGAGGTGGTCTGGGATATGACCAACGGCTCGCTCTATCGTATCGACAACCGGCAGAAGCTTCATGATCGCTGACATATAGCCACTGTCTTGAGCTGACTGCTTCTCTAACTCAGTGCGCTTGCGGTAGTTCTCAAAATCAGCCCGAACTCGCTGAAGATCACTTGTGAGATCGCTAATTTGCTGCTGTGATGCTGATCGCTTTTTTGGCATATTCGTATTTCCTTATTTCATAACATTATAGTGACTCTTCGAGCATCGTACCGGCATGACGTACTAGTCTCATCACTCTGCCATAATCTTGACGAGTTGGCCCGAGTACGCCGATATAACTCCTATCACTAAACGGTGAGCGAAATCGACTAATGATAAGAGAAGCCCCGCTTGATTTACCAATAGGGTTTTCGGCACCAATATAGACACTGAGGGGCTTATTGGGACTCGCCTCGCGTAGCCACGGCTCAAGATTATCGAGCAGTCGTGCAACCGCTTGCACGTGAGTCCCTTGCATATATTCTGGCTGGCTAAATAGGTTACCAATACCATTGAGATATAGTTCATCGCCAATTGTCGCCAATCCCAGATTTTGGGTCAGCTCCACGAGACTATCGACAGCACCCCGTATGGCTCTATCGGCGCGATTGTGGTAGCTCGAGATGCGTGCATTGATCGCTCTCGCACTGCGATCAATAGTCTCTGGCAGCTCATGAGCACCAAGCTCAAGGTCGGTGATTTTATTGACATAGGCACGATACCCCTTGTCCGTCGGTATTCGGCCAGCACTGGTGTGAGGATGCGTGATATATCCTGCTTCCTCTAGGCGTGCCATTTCGCTACGAATTGTTGCACTAGAAACACCAAATAGCTTCGCTAATGTCACACTGCCGACGGGTACAGCTACTTCGGCATATTGTTCGATAATCGCAGCTAGTATAGTTTGTTGCCTTTCTGTCATAAGCCTCATTATAACAAAACATTAGCACTCAATCAATACGAGTGCTAATGCTACCTTCTTGACGCAATGATACTTAGACGAAGTTCACGCCGACAAGCGACCCAAACCATGTTCCGCCACCATCGATCGATTCAAAAACAAGAATATCAATAGCATTGGCGGTCTTCGTAAGCGTAGGTGCGCCACCCGACCATCGAATTGTATTACCCCATGTCACCGTATAGTTGCCGGTCGCATTTTGCTTTAAGTAGAGTGTAAATGAACAGCCCTTGCCAGCTACTGCGCCAGTAAAAGACAACTGAAGATTAGCCCCAACAGTGATATCAAAGATATTGCCCTGTGCAAGATCAAGCGTCGTGTTGGTTGTAAGAGTCTGCGAGGAAACTGTCTCCTGCCCACCCTTGGTAGCCATAGCTATCTTGCCGGCAATTGGTTTGTTTTTCCATAGACCACCCTCTACAATCAACAGGTCGTCTGCTGTCGGTGTTCCTATCAGTGTATCTGTAGCGGCAGACAGTGTTCCGCCGACGCCTGGATTTGCCATATTGATCTATCTCCCTTACTATTTATAACTAAACGTTATACCAGTTAGTGCCGTCACTTTCGAACACAGAACATGCCCAGCCACCGTTAATCGTTGACATGGCGACCACTCCGCCATCGAGCACACCACCATTGGCCGCCACGACCTGAATACCATTGCCAGCATCAGCCGCACGCTTCACACGCACACGCGCATTCGCCACAGGTGCCGGCAGATTCACAGTGATAATATTCGTATTGGGGTTAGCGATAATCCAGTCGTTATTAGCTGCCGTCACCGGTGAGTCGGCAGTCGTGACTTGTCGAATATTCCACGCAGTTCCACCGCCGCCACCTATCGCTGCACCATTAATCCTCACATCAG
>DDER01000016.1 GCA_002336735.1 Candidatus Saccharibacteria bacterium UBA1949
ACAATAATGTGTGGGTTGGCTGTCAGTCATTTGATGACAATGACAGTTTTGTAGTTCCGGGTCGCCCCCAGGATAATGGTTGGTATCTTGATCAGACTAATTCAAGTGGAGTTGAAATCATCGGTTCGACAACCTTTGGCGTTGCAACTTCCATCGCGGGACCAGGTATCGATACTATTGCTCGCCTCGACGTTGCTCATACAGGCGACAATGCGAATGGGTCAGCGGGTACAAAAATCTGGTATCAGCGCACAGCAGGTCTACTCAATATGCAACCCATTGCTGGTTCACCAGAGGGTGTCGTGACTGCCAAGGTCGGTTCTACTGTCATCCGAACCGATGGTGTAGCCGGCGCAACTATGTATGTCAAGGAGACGGGGACTGGTGCAACTGGCTGGGTGGCGAAGTAACACGACTCGCTCGATTAAGTATATGCAGCGGTGATGACGTCCAACCAAAGAACAGCTCTTGGAAAACAAGAGCTGTTCTGAGCTACAAAGAGGTTCGCTTAGCTTTGAGTTTTGCTGCCGCCATATGCACTCATGCCGTAGCTAGTGCTAGAGGCTGAGCCAGCCGACTGACCAAACTGACCCAGGGATTGGGCGATCAGACCGCCGCCAGACACGACAACAGCGAGGGCTGCAACATGGTTTAAGAACTCCTTGCGAGTCATTTCTTTGTTGAGAAGAGTTTTAATAGATGATGGTGTTTTCATACAGTCCTTCTTTTTTGTTTTTATGTGGTGTATAGCCATATGATACCAAGCCATAATGATAAGCGCAAGTACTTTTCGGGAGTTTTTGAACTATTAGGTACGAGCCGTTGTCATGAACCCATCGAGAGAACGAGGTGTGGTGGCGCGTAGGCGAGGACTGGCTGGCTCGGCAACAATCCGCGAAGCTCTCGCAGGTATCCGTACTATTCGAGCTGCTGCAATGTCACGCCGCATGATTAATTGCCGTGGGAGTGCCTGGGGCGTTAGTGGGTGAGCGACCGATGGGATTTCTGGCAGCGGAGTGATAGTAGCCATCTGGGTATGACGCGGTCGTGTCGTGCGAGCGTAAGAGGTGTCGGTCGAGGGCAGGCCAGTCGTCAGGGGCTGAACAGTGCTATAGCGAGGGGATGATAGCCGAATGAGTGGGGAGCGATATGGTTGCTGAGAGGTCTTGGGAGGGAGCAGCGTCAACTCCTCGTCAATGGGTCGATGAGACTGCGCGATGCTTGGGGTGATGGTTGGTGCCGGGGCAGACTGACGGACGTGTTTGCGAGTATGCTGACGCACCTTGAAGCGTTTCGCCGCAATCAGGACGATGCCTACTTGGTACATGACGACCATAGGCGAAGCGAGCAAGGCTTGGTTGAGCGCATCTGGTGTGGGCGAGATGATAGCGGCGATAATAAACGAGATGAGGAGCATTTTATCCTGGTACTTCATGAGCTGTTTGGGCCCGAGCGGTTTGACTGAGTTAACGATAAGCATAATGAGCGGAAGTTGAAATAGAAGAGCGCCGGCCAAGAGGTAGGTCATGACGAAAGAGAAGTACGAATCGATCGTAAGCATTGGGTTGATGTGGTAGAGATCAAAGCCGGTGAGGAAATAAAGAGCTGCTGGGAGTCCAATATAATACGCAAATATGATGCCACCAGCAGCTAGTAGTAGCGACCAGCACGAATACATGAGTGCGGTGCGCATTTTGAGGGGTCGCATGGCAGGAACAATAAACTTGTATAGTTGATAAATAAGGATCGGTAGTACGCCCACAATACCGACATACATCGAAACTTTGATAATAAAACTAAACGCGCCACCGGGTGTTAGATAGACCAGCTCCTGGTCTTTACCGAGGGGTTTTAGGATGATATTTGCAAGCTTGTCGAAGTAAAGATATGCCACTCCGGCAGCGGCAATAAATCCAATAGCCACCACAAAAAGTCGGCCTTGCAATTCGCGAACATGGTCCATGAAAGTAGGCAAGGCCGGAGCTTGTGTTGCAGTAGTGCTACTGTTTGGTTGTCGATGACGGTTTGTCATCTTTCGGGTCGTCTTTCATCGCTGTGCGCAATTCTTTTGCGGATGAACCAACACTTCGTGCAAGTTCAGGCAATTTCTTGGCTCCGAAAAGAAGTACCAAAATCACTAGGATTACGATCAGTTCTGGTGCACCAATCTGCGGCATAGTTGTTTCCCCTCGCTTAGTTATTATTTCCTATCTCATTATAGAGCTAACGGATAAAAAGTAAAGCTGTATTGTGAAAAAAATCATATAATTTTACATCTACCCCCATACATTGGTACACTAGCGTATATGACCTCGAGACTACAGGCAAGATGGACGTTGATTGGTGCAGCGATTGGTGTTGTCAGCGGAGTCGGCTGCGTCTATGTATACCTACAGAGCCTCACTCCTCCCGAGAGGGTCAAGACGGCCGATGGCCGTGTTGTTCCTTTTGAGGAGTACGAGCGGATCAAGCAAGAGGAGGCTCCTGTGCTTCGTGATGATATTGCAAGCTATAGGGTCGCCCCCGATAAGCCGCGGGTATTGTCTATCCCAAAACTAGGCGTCTACGCTCGAATACGCCCAGTTGGCAAGGATGGATCTGGCCGAATGCAGGCACCTGCTTCAATCAATGATGTTGGTTGGTATAGTGAGAGCGCACTGCCTGGTGTGCGTGGTGCCATGATGATGGCCGGACATGCTTCCGGGAGGACTCGCCTCGGTCTGTTTGCTCGCCTTGATACTCTCGATGTCGGTGACGTAATTGTGATTGAGACAGGTGATAAAACAGTGCGCGAGTACCGTGTCACTCAGGTAATGACTGTACCAGTAGGACGTGTCGATATGAACGCTTTTGCGCGCCCCCAGGCAGGTGTGAGCGAGGGCCTCAATCTTATCACCTGCGCGGGCGAGTGGCTGAACGGTGATAATTATACCCAGCGCGTGATAGTATATGCGTCGCGGAATTTGTAGCGTATAATACAGCTATATGACTCACAATACGCCCCATGCAGCATCTGCCTCAAGAACAGAAATGCTTAATAAGTTACGCGCTGCTGTTTTGGGAGCTAATGATGGCATCGTCTCGACAGCTGCGGTCGTCATGGGTGTTGCTGGCGCAACGCATGATGCCGGAGCTATTTTTACGGCTGGACTGGCAGCACTTGTCGCTGGTGCACTTTCGATGGCGGTTGGTGAGTATGTCTCTGTGAGTAGTCAGTCCGATGCGGAGAAAGCATTTATCGAAACAGAGCGGCGGGAGTTGCAAGATGATCCAGATGGAGAGCTGCAAGAATTGGCCGAAGAGTTCGAAAAACTCGGCGTTCGGCCACGCACGGCACGTCAGGTAGCGATGGAATTGACAGCCGAAGATGCACTCAAAGCCCATCTTCATATGCATTTTGGCATGAGTGAACATGACGTTGTGCGGCCAGTGCATGCCGCGGTGGCATCGCTGCTCGCGTTTACTGTCGGTGGCCTCATACCATTCCTCACTATCGTGTCGTCGCCAGCCCCTGTGCGACTGCTGACGACAAGTATCGCTGTGATATTAGCGCTCGCAGCGACAGGATATTACAGTGCTAACGCTGGTGAAGCCTCCAAGTCGCGTGCTGTCGTCCGTGTGGTCATAGGTGGTGCGCTAGCTATGATTATCACTTACTATGTCGGAGTATTGTTCGGAACGGCTGTAGGGTAATGTACTAGGTACAAGCTAAATACCACGTAAGCATCTAGCATCAGGAAAGGGCATCATGAGACCAGGGGTCAACAGTAAAACAACAATCCACAAGTTTATCGAACTGCATGGCGGTGATGCAAATGCTGCTGTCAGGGCCATCGAAGAGTACAAGAGACAAGAGAGTCAAGCTCGTCAGACCGAACACATGGCGACGCTGCAAAACACAGAAGTCATCATACAGGTTGACAATATCACCAAGGTATATAAGGTCGGCAAGCAGGAGATATGCGCTATCGGCGGCGTGAGTCTTGATATTCATAAGGGTGAATTTGTGGCCCTGACCGGCCCGAGTGGAAGCGGTAAAAGTACGTTACTGCAACTCATGGGCGGTCTCGACAAACCGACGAGCGGCACGATCGTTGCCGCGGGTACGAGTATCGGTACGATGAGCGATCGTAAACTATCAGAGTTTCGCAATCACACGATTGGATTTGTATTTCAGTTCTTCTACCTCCAGCCTTTCTTGAGGTTGTCGCAAAACCTCGAGGTAGCTGGTATGCCGCTGCGCACCAAACGGCGAGATAGGCAGGCGCGTGTTGCAGAGCTGGCCGAACTGGTGGGTCTGTCGGATCGCTTGCGGCATTTCCCTAAGGAGTTGTCTGGGGGGCAGTTGCAACGGGCAGCTATCACGAGAGCGTTGCTGAACTGGCCGTCGATTATCTTGGCGGATGAACCAACTGGCAACCTGGATAGCGCCAACGGTCAGGCGATTATCGATTTGTTTGCAAAGATACGCGACGAGCTTGGCGCGACAGTCGTTGTCGTGACGCACGATCCGAGTATTGCCGCACGGGCTGATCGCGAAATCAAACTAAAAGATGGAGTGCTCGTATGATTCGCTTTCTTGACGCCTGGACGCTAGCTGGTACCAAGTTGCGTAACCGCAAGGTTCGCACGATTATTACAATAGTTATCGCCAGTATATTGTTTAGTCTCGTGTTTTTGATGATATTTGTGACGCAGGGTACATTGCAGAGCTTCGACCGGTTTATGTCAAAAAGCATGACGGGTCGGTATATCGTGAGGGCGGATCTGCCATTTAGTAACCCTGATGCGCAAATGCGAGACTCGGTGCTGATCGAAAAAGCTACCAAGCTCCACGCCGACCTAGTGGCCGAAAAGAAAAAAGAAGCCAAACGGCTCGGTATAGAGTATGATGCCGCGTCTGACCCGTCACCAGTATCGTCAGGTGGTCCGAACGGACAAAAGATGCTTGACCTAGGCAGTCCTATCACTCAAAAAGTGCTCGACGAAGCGCAATCTGGCAATACGAGGACGATCGGCGACCTCAAAAAGTTCGCCGCAGCCTATCACCCAACCGCATATTATTCATCATATCCTCTGACTATGACAGACGGCGTATTCAAAGAGATGAAAGATGGCAAAGAAGAGTTTGGGAGTGAGACCAAACCCGAAGAGCCGCAAAATCCATGGGGTAATCCGGGCAAAGACTACGCGATGCCGATGTCCGTGCCAGAAAAACTCATCAAAAGCTATGTCGTCCCAGATCATACATGGACACCCGACAAGACGACAATTCCTGTAGTAGTATCGCAGAAGCGCGCGTCAACACTGATCGGCTATCAGGCGCCCGCCAAAGATGCTCCAGCCAAGACTCGTCTCGAGTATGTGAGCGATCTACGCAAAAAAGCAGTTGGCAAGACATTTAGTATCTGTTATCGCAATGCCGCAAGCCAAGCACTCATCGAGCGTACGATTTCGACTGACAAAGAGATGGCTGCCAAAAAGAATGACTCGAACTACGTCAAGCCGTCACTGATATATCAGTTGCCGGATGCGGCTGCGTGTGCGGCGCCTACGATAGCCAAAGATACGCGCACAAAAGAGGAGAAATCGCTCGTAGATAAGCAACGACAGTTTGATCAAAAATTTGGTCTCGTCTCTGATCCGGAGCAGCATCTTATCACCTATGAGGTGATCGGGGTGGCTCCGAACGGATTTGAGGATATGACACAGGGCGAGGCAATGGCAATGGATGCGAGTAATATATTGATGTCGATGTTTGCGTCACAGACGTATCGGTTCTCTATACCGAGTGAAATGCAGGAAAAAATGGCGAGCCGTCAGATGCTCGAGAGTATATTTGCGTCAAAACAAAGTATGGATAGCATGAGTATGATGATGTCATCGCAAACAAAAACGTTCTATGCTGAATTTGCTGACTCGACAGAGGCAAAGAGCTTCATCAAAAATGAAAGCTGCAATTATGGTGGGATGTCAATGGAGTGTCAACCGAAGGATAAGTACTTCATACTGAGTCCTCATGCCAGCAACAGTATCGCGATTGATGAAGCAAAAAAGATTATCAGTCGGGTCGTACTGGTCGCAACCCTGGTCGTGATGGCAATCGCAGCGTTGATTACGGGTCTGACCGTTGGGCGTACTATCGCGGATAGCCGTCGGGAAACGGCCGTGTTCAGGGCGATTGGCTTCAAACGATTCGATATCTCAGCCGTATATATCATTTATACTCTGTTGCTTGGTGTGTTTACGGCTATCTGTGCGCTCTTGATTGGGTTGCTGCTTGCTACGCTCTTGAACAATGCCTCGTGGCTAGATGCGACGATAAAGGCGCAGCTTGCCTTTGGAGTTGATGATCCTACGATGAAGTTTAGCCTGATCGCCTGGGGCCCTATACTCTTGTGGCCAATCGCTGCAATCTTTGGCGCAGGCATACTCGGCATGATACTACCTCTCATCCGCAACATCCGTCGCAATCCGATACGTGACATGCGCGACGAATAAGTATATAGTATAGATATATGAAAAAGTTAAGAGGTGTCAATCTGGGTGGTTGGCTGGTGCTCGAGCGCTGGATTACACCCAGCGTCTTTGACGGCAGTGAGGCGCGCGATGAATACGAGCTTGCCAGTGAGCCAGATGGTCCGCTCAAGATATCGAGGCATCAGTCCCAATTCATTGGTCAAGAGGATTTTGAGTGGATGCGCGACAATGGTATCAACGCGGTGCGGATACCAATAGGATATTGGATATTCGATGGCGACAGTCCGTATGCGTCGACACTTCGCCATCTCGATTGGGCAGTCAAGATGGCCAAGCTCTGCGATATACAGGTATTAATCTGTCTGCATGGAGCCCCTGGGAGCCAAAACGGGCGTGATCATAGCGGTCGAATCGGCAAAGCTGAGTGGTATCGACGGGCTGCGTATCGGGAGCAAACGATTGATGTGTTGGAACAATTGGCTCGCCGCTACAAAACAGCACGCCACGTATGGGGGATTGAGCTGCTCAATGAGCCGCTTCCGGGCTTATTCCAACTGAAATTGCGGCGTTTTTATCAAACTGCCTATGATCGAGTAGCGCGTGCAGGGCGACCAGGGCTCACGATTGTGTTTCACGATGCATTCACGCCGCGGCTGATGCGAGGCGCTATTCGACCTTTTCGTAATTATCCAGCGGTCATGGATGTGCATTGGTATCACTTCACGCTCCCGCTCTATCAAATCGTGCCGATCGGATGGTATTTTCGGATTATTGACCTGCATGGACGATTGCTACGGCGCCTCAAAGTCCGTCAACCGATCATCATCGGAGAATGGAGCATGGTGCTTGCCGGCAATGTATTGCGACGCTATCGCCAATCCCGTCATGAACCATTGATGAGCGAACATCTCAAACGCCAACTCGTTGCTTACGAAGCGGCTGATGGCTGGTTTTATTGGACCTACAAGACCGAGAGCCCTGGTATCTGGAACTTTCGCTCCCTCGTAGAAGACGACACTGTCCATTTGAGGTGAAGACAAGTGGCTAGGCAGAATACATGATT
>DDER01000017.1 GCA_002336735.1 Candidatus Saccharibacteria bacterium UBA1949
CCAGCCGCATCACGGTGCGCAAGATCGCCAGCGGCGTCGGTGTTGAAAAAAGCTTTTTGCTCCATAGCCCGCTCGTCGAAAAAGTTGAAGTCGTGCGTCGCAGCAAAGTTCGTCGTAATTTCCTGAGCTACTTGCGCCAGCGCAGTGGTAAATCTGCTCGCTTGACGGCTGTGCAGTTCGATCGCGAAGCTGTCAATGCAGTTTGTGACGAACATGCCGAAGCCGAAGCACAACAAGCCGAAAAAGCTGCCGAGCAAGCTGAACTTGATGCAAAAGCTGCTGAAGTCGCCGCCCGCCACGCTGCTGATAAATAGCTTTGATTATCACGCAAAAAGACACCAGATCTGGTGTCTTTTTGTCATTTCATCTATAATGAGCACCCTATGATACTTGGGATTGATGAAGCTGGTCGCGGACCGTGGGCGGGGCCGCTGGTCGTCGGCGCGGTCGTACTGGGCACGGCCCAGATAGAAGGGCTCGACGACAGCAAGAAGCTCAGCAAGAAACGCCGCGAGCAGCTCTATGAGCTCATCATCGAGCGAGCAAATGCTACGGCGACTGGCTGGGTCTCGGCTGAAGAGCTCGATTCTATCGGTATGAGCGAGGCACTCAGGCTCGCGACGCGACGGGCCGTCGAACAAATTCAAGCCTCGTATCACGAGATCATCATCGATGGTACCGTGAATTTTTTGGCTGGCACGGCCAAAGGCCGATATGTCACGACGCTTGCCAAGGCCGACTCATTGATCGGAGCCGTCTCTGCTGCGTCTATCATCGCCAAAGTCGCTCGCGACCGATATATGACCGAGCAAGACGCACTATATCCAGTCTACGGTTTCGCCCGTCATGCTGGCTATGGTACGGCAGCGCATCGACAGGCTATCGATGAGTTTGGTGTCACGCTGCTGCACCGATTGAGCTTCGCGCCATTACAGGGTTATGCATCAACTCAGGTAGTGTGTGCCCACACGGTTTCTCATGATCACAAACTACCTGAGCTAACAACTCGACATATCGGCGATAGCAGCGAAGACGCCGCTGCGTTGGAACTACAAAAACTGGGACATGACATCATAGTGCGCAATTGGCGTACGAAAGTTTGCGAGATTGATATCGTCAGCCGACGCGACGATACCCTCTACTTCACGGAGGTCAAGCATCGTCGTAGCGACAAGGCTGGCGATGGTCTAGCGGCTATCACTCCAGCCAAACTAGACAAAATGAAGTTTGCAGCTAAATGCTACATCCACGCTGGCAAGTTGGAGGACAAAATACCACAGCGCCTAATGGTGGTCGCTACCACAGGCGATGAACCGCGAGTCACTGACGTATTAGAGCTGGAGTAGGCGCGCTGCGACGTGCAGGGATTCACGCTCGATCAGTTTCACGCGGCCCTCTAGGTCGCCGAGACCGATGTTGATCGCTCGCCGTAGTGCAACACTGGCCAATTTCGGTGTGTAGAACTCTCGATATTCTGTTAGCTCCTGCCGTGTCATGAGAAGCTGTCCTGCAAACCGAGGGAAATAATCATAGCTTTTGTCGCTACCAAACTGGTTTTCGATCCATGACCAATTGTCGCGCGACCATCGCCATGTCTTTGCTCGTGCAAACCGATTCGAGAGCAGATGAATATACCAATACAGCGTGTCCTGTGAGCGGATCTTTGTTGTGTCGGTCAACGCTGCGATGAGCGAGTCAATCTCATCAGAATTTTTAATGCTCGTGAGGGCGTTTTCGATGTCTTGGCGTAGGTCTGCTTCGTGGCATACTTGGTAGTCTGTAAACATGCGGGCAACAGTTCCGGGTTCGCCATAGCGTGCTCGCACCGACAATAACACGCCGCGCAGCTGTGGATCGAGCTGGTCATTTGGTGCATTGGCACTACGCGCGAGGGCTTCATCAATAACTGATTGATCACGCGCATAGACCATGCTGCCAATAATATCAGGGCGAAGCTGCAGCTCATTGTCTGGCTCGTTGTTATGCGCATCCCAGCCAAGCTGTTCATATAGGGGGCGGCACACGTCGCTGACAAGTTGGCGTAATTTTTGCTCAGCCGCTGGATTATCAAGCACATATTTTTTGAGCTCGCCGATACAAGTAAATATCATGCGCCAGACTGGCTCGAGCGTTTCGCCTCGATACCTATCCAGGAGATCAATCAACTCAGCTGGCGCCAACAGTCCAGCGCGGCTGAGGAGGATTTGTTCATGAATAAAACTAAGCCGCCTGGCGGGGTCGAGTGTGCCATCACGGATAGCGTCGAGGATAGCAGCGCGTAAGTCTGCACTATAGAGGGTCACAAAATGTGCACTCGAATCGTGATTTAAAAACAAGGGCGTTTCATAATCAGTGATCATTTGAGTTTTTGAAGCCATGATCTTGGTAGCACTGCCGGCAATCCCAAGCGGTATCGGCCAGATACGGTGGCTGTCCTCGTGCGGACCGATGAAAAACTGTGTCTGGGATAGCTCGACACCCGCCTCATGTTTGGTGGCACTGACCACGGGATAGCCCGGTTGTGAGATCCAAGTATTCATCAGGCCAGCGACATCTTTGCCGCTTGCTTCGCCAAATGACGCCCAGAGATCCTCGGCGGTTGTATTGCTATAGGCGTAGGTTTGGAAATACTGTTTCAGACCGGCACGAAATGCCTCTTCGCCGATATACACCTCGAGCATACGCAGCAGCCGCGCGCCCTTAGCGTACACGATCGCACCGTCAAATACTGACTCGATCTCGTCTGGGTGATGGATCTCGACCTGGACTGGCTGGACGCCATCGAGTGCGTCTCTTCGTAGTGCCGATATGACATCTTGAGTGAGAAAATTGAACCAAATATCCCATTCAGGATGCAGGGCGTGCGGAGCGACATATTCCATGATTGAAGCAAAACTCTCGTTGAGCCATAGATTATTCCACCATTTCATCGTGACGAGATTGCCGAACCATTGATGGCTAATTTCGTGCGCAATAACCGTCGCAATGTACTGCCGAGACTCAATCGTCGAGGTGCTAGGACCGGCGAGCAACGCCATTTCGCGGTAGGTGATAAGCCCCCAGTTTTCCATCGCTCCTGACGAAAAATCTGGTATAGCCACATGATCGGATTTGGGTAGTGGATACTCGACACCAAAATATTCTTCGAAAAAATCGATGATATCGGCTGCTTCGCGTAGAGCAAAATCCAGGCTGTCTGGCGATTGCGCAATAGAGGCATACACATTGACTTCGACACCGCGCTTGGTATGCTTCGTAGCCCGCTGTAAGTGGCCGCCGACTAACGCGACGAGATACGTGCTCATGCGCGGGGTGCGTTCAAATTTCGTAACTTGACGTCCGTTTTCTTCATGCTGCATGGAGACGGGCATGTTACCAAGCACCGTACGCCCTCGTTCGGTAGTCACGCATACATCAAATGTCGCTTTGGCTTCGGGTTCGTCAATGCACGGAAACACCTCGCGAGCATGAGTGCTCTCAAATTGCGTCACGAATAATTCGTGGTTTTTACCCTCATGCTGAAATTTGCAAGGGTAAAGTCCATGGAGCGTATCGCTGATGACAGCCGTATAACTAATTACCACGACGTGATTTCCTGGCACGATATGACGGTGTGTGATATATAGTTCGTCATCTGCACGTTGCTCGTAGGCCGCCTGTTTGCCGTCTATTGTCACGCTCTGGATCGAGAGGTCGCCAGCATGAACCGATAGTTCACCGGGCTGTTGAGCGGCGCCGTGTATGGTGGTAGTGCCTCGTACGAGCCGGGCCGAAAGATCAATATCAAGTGACAAATCATAATGTTCAGGGATGAAACCCTCGAGAAGTCTCCGTACTGTATGCATACATACCATTGTACACTACCAAGTAGATGTGGCATGATTAATTGAAATGACGAAGAGACTACGATTGAGAAGGGTGCTAGCGATAGCCGTACTGATAGTAGTGGTGCTGACAGGTATAGTTGTAAATCCAGATAGCTACAATTATGAAACAGCTCCTGCCGCGCCGACACAGCCCGAGATAGCTCCGACATCACGCAGTGTCGTCGTCCCATCGCGGGCGCTCGATGCCCTCGAGACACTTGCTATCAAGGGCCGTGCTAGCAAGACAGACTATGCACGACGTCAATTTGGTGATGGTTGGACGCGTGTTGGTGTCTGCGATATGCGCAATATCATCCTCAATCGCGACCTCGACAATGCAGTTGTCAATGATCAATGCAAAGTGATCAGTGGTGTATTGACAGATCCCTATACCGCTCAGCGTATACAGTTCGTCCGAGGTGATACGACCAGCGACGACGTGCAGATCGATCATGTTGTTGCGCTGAGTGATGCGTGGCAAAAAGGCGCTCAGCAGCTTGATCTTGCGACACGTATCGCTCTGGCTAACGACCCGTTGGAGCTTCTCGCCGTCGATGGCGATGCCAACCAAGCCAAAAGTGCCGGCGATGCTGCCACCTGGCTGCCGCCCAACAAATCATTTCGCTGCCAGTATATCGCTCGCCAGATCGCCGTCAAGGCTAAGTACCATCTGTGGGTAACTGACGCCGAAAAACAAGCCATGAGCCGCGTCCTCTCGACCTGCCCCGATCAATTACTCCCGATAAATAAGTAGCTCGTGAGTTTCAGGAAACCTTCTTTTGCTTCCTCCCTTTCGCGCCCCGAAACAAGTTTCGAGGGCTGCAGTCGCTTAACGGAAGTTTCAGAAGGTTTCCTGAAACTCACGAGCTACTGACAGGCAATTCACAATTCAAAAACCCGCCTCCCCGGGCGGGGCGCCGAACTAAATCGGCAGCCCCGCGTGGGTAAGCGGGCTAGAAGGTATTACGCGCTACTGTGACGACGAGGATGTCATCGGCTGCGAACTAAGTCCGGCAGGAGTTGTCTGTCTTTTTATTATATCAAACTATGAGCATTATGTCAATCCCACCTCTGTATTTTCGGATAGGTATCTGTTATACTTATCCCTATGTCACCACGCCGTCCTAGAAACATCCGTGTCTATGAATTCTTGTCGGGCCTATTCGTTATGACGCTGATTGTCAGTAATATCGCCAGTACCAAGATTATTGCGCTCGGGCCGCTCGTCATGGATGCCGGGACGATACTGTTTCCGCTCGCCTATATTATTGGCGATATCGTCACCGAAGTCTATGGCTATCGCAAGATGCGCTCGTTGCTCTATGTCGGCATCGTGACACTGCTGGTCACGATGGGGGCACTCTGGCTGGTGCAAGTCCTACCGGCTGCGAGTGATTGGGCTAATCAGCCAGCCTACGATACGATTCTTGGTGTCGTCTGGCGTATTGTGCTCGCCAGTATCGCGGCGTTATTTATCGGTGAAATTCTCAATGCCTATGTCATGGGTACGATGAAGATTCGCACAGGCGGTCGTGGCCTATGGCAGCGTATGATCTCGAGCTCAGCGGTCGGCAGCTTTGTCGATACTGTCGTGTTCTCGGTCATCGCGTTTGCCGGCACTATGAGCTGGTCCGCGCTGGGGCAGCTCATCCTGACCGTATTTCTCATCAAAATCGCCACCGAAATCATCGTCTCGCCCCTCACTATGCGCCTGATCGATCGTGTCAAACGACATGAAAACCTCGATACCTATGAGCAGCCAGCTAATTATCTCGTGAATTAGATGCTATAGCGTGACGCTGGTCGGCAGCTTGTCGCCGTAATATCGGGATAGAAATTTAGTCTTGAATTCATAGAATGAGTCGTCAATAATACTCTGGCGGATTTGATCGACGGTGCGGACGACAAAGCGTTCGTTGTGGATGCTCGCGAGAGTTGAAGCGAGGATTTCGTCGGCTCGGAACAAGTGGTTGACATAGGCGCGGGTGTAATGTTGGCAGGTATAGCAGTCGCAATCAGCATCAACGGGAGAGAAATCGCGTTGGTAGGTAGCGTTTCTGATGTTGATGCGACCAGTAAGGGTGTAGAGCGCGGCATTACGGGCTTGGCGCGTTGGTGCGACGCAGTCAAAAGTGTCCATGCCGTATTCGACACCAAGGAATAGGTCAGCTGGCTGTGAGCCCATACCGAGCAGGTGTCGTGGTTTATCCTGGGGGAGCGTCTCACTAACCCAACTGAGGACATCGGGAATTTCACCCGGCTCGAATAGGCCGCCGATACCATAGCCATCAAAGTCGCGTTCACCCAGGAATTGAGCGGACCTGCGTCGTAAATCTTCGTGGCGTGCGCCTTGGACGATGCCATAGAGTGCCTGGAGCGGCTCGCCATGCTTGCGGTGCTCGTCATTGAGCGTGTTGTGTCGTGTGAGGCAGCGGTCAGCCCAGGCGTGGGTGCGCGCCAGGCTCTCCTCGAGATAGGCACGTTTGGCAAGCGGCGCCAGACATTCATCAAATGCCATGTGAATATCAGCGCCGATGGCGTGCTGAAGCTCCATGCTGCTTTCGGGTGTCATCAATAACTTTTGACCATCGAGGTGGCTACGAAATTGTACGCCTTGATCGGTGATTTTGACCAGCTGATCGGTAGATCTCACGGCTTTGCTAGCGTCGCCCTTTTCGGTGTGAGCCACGGCGTCGATACCTTTTTTGTAGGCTACGCCGAGGCTCAACACCTGGAACCCGCCACTATCTGTAAATGTCGGACCGTCCCAATGCATAAATGTACCGAGCCCGCCGGCTTCGCGCACAATATCAGCGCCAGGTCGCAGCATCAGGTGGTATGCATTAGCAAGGACTGCTTGCCCGCCGCAGTCGCGTACTTGCTCGGGCGTGATGGCCTTGACTGTGGCCTTGGTGCCGCCCACGATAAAAGCCGGCGTTTTGATATCGCCATGCGGAGTGCGTATGACGCCGGCTCGGGCTAGTGTGCCCTTTAGACGGTGGGTGATTTCAAACTCGAGGGCGCGTTTCATTGTGTCTATCCTATCAAATAATCAACATACTGTCGCCGTAGCTGAAAAACTTGTATTGCTGGGCAACGGCGTGTTCATAGGCGGGGAGTAGGTGGTTCCAGCCGGCAAAGGCAGCGGTGAGCATGAGGACGGTGCTTTCGGGCATGTGAAAGTTGGTCACGAGGCCGTCGACAACCCGAAACTGATAGCCAGGGTAGATGAAAATATCGGCCTCGCCGTTGGTGTCTGCCGGTGGCTGGTGCAACACGGCCTTGTGGGCGTATTCGAGCGTGCGGGTGATGGTAGTGCCAAGGGCGATGACGCGGTGGCCACGTTGTTTGGCGGTTTGGATCGTCTGGATGGTGGCTTGAGGGATTTCGAAATACTCTTGGTGCATGGTGTGGGTACGGATGTCGTCGACCCGTATGGGTAAAAACGTGCCTAGCCCAACGTGCAGCGTGGCGTAGACAACATGTACGCCACGTTGCTCAAGGGTTTTTAGTAGTTGTTTGGTCATGTTCAGACTAGCGGTGGGGGCTGCTACCGAGCCTTGTTCGCGGGCAAATATAGTTTGGTAGCGCCTAGTGTCCTCTGTTGAGGCAGGCCGGTTCATGTATGGCGGCAGGGGCACGGTGCCGTGTTCGGCGGCAATAGCCAGTAGGTCGCGTTGGGCGCGAATGATGGCAATGCCGTCGCCGCAAATTTCCTCGACCACTAGCGTGTCTGCGCCCACTATTAGCTGGTCGCCGGGGCGCAGCGAGCGACGGTAAATAACTTTGTGGCGAAACCAGTCGTCTACTGGTCCGTGTTTTTCTACCAGTACCAGCTCGCGCTCGCCGCCCGATGGTTTGCGTGCCAGCAAGCGAGCCTTAATGACTTTTGTATCATTGATCACCAAAGTGTCACCTGGATGCAGGTAGTCGACAACATCTGGATAGTCCCTGTCGGTGTACTCCCCGGTAGCTCTGTCAAGTACCAATAGCCGAGCCTCGCCGCGCACAGCAGGCGGGTAAGTCGCGATGAGCTCCTCTGGTATGTCGTAGTGAAAATCACTGAGCTGCATACAGCGATCTTAGCATATGGCTTGATAGATCGGCAATTTGACAAATTTGTTAGTAAAAACTATAATAAATTTTATCTCATAGCTTTTGTAAATACTTATCACCAGGGGAGAATTACAATGGCACGAGTTAAGGGTAGGACACTGGACGAGACGATATGCTTATTTAAGACAGCATTCGAAGCTCTTGTGAATGAGACTGGTCGTCTGCCTCGACATGAAGACATCGCCGCCCGCATGGAGAGCATCTCAGATTGGAGTTTCACAATTGGTGCCGTCACACATTCGCTAAAAAAGCTCAAGGTGTCGTCACTTGCAGAATACGCTCTCACGTCTGGCTATTGGACAAGCATGGTGGTTGGTGATCATCTCGTTGTGCACACACCGCAGGGAATAAGGAAGGTTAAGTTAACTCCTGGTCAAATCGTGGAGTTATCTCATTAGCCCGCTCGGAGGCTTGAGCAGATCGTCTGCTCGCCTCAGGGTGGGCGATTTGTTTTGTAACTATAGCAATTAGACGTTGTGCTGCAATGATGACATGAGGATAATCGCTAATGATCTAAGGCGGATCCGAATTGCTCAAAATGGCAAACAATGAAGGTATTGTCCTGTCGCGCTAACTATGGTAAACTCGTAGAGTAGTATTCCGGCCGGCAGGTCGGACTTTTTCGTAGAATATAACTGAAAGGAGTCTCACGATGGAAGACTTAAATATCAAACAACTGACCCTAGCGGTGCGCACCATCGCCGAGGAAAAAAACCTACCCGAAGAAACGGTGATGAGTGTGATCGAACAAGCCATCGCCGCTGCCTGGCGCCGCGACCATGGCGAGCGCGACCAGGATGTTCGTGCTGAGCTCAACGTCAATGATGGTACGGCTGTTGTCTACGTCGCACGCGAAGTAGTCGAAGACGTCGGTTCCGACGCTGTCGAAATCAGTCTTGCTGACGCAAAAAAGCACAAAAAAGACGCCGCCATCGGCGACACGATTGAGGAGAAGCACGATGTCACGACGTTTGGCCGTGTGGCTGCTCAGACTGCTAAGCAGGTGGTTATCCAGCGGCTGCGCGAAGCTGAGCGTGAAGTCGTGCTTGAAGAGTTCGAAGACAAAATCGGCACCGTGGTCACTGGTACCGTGCAGCGTGTTGAGCCGCGCGTGGTCCGCGTTGAGCTAGGCAAGGCAACTGGTATTATTCCGCAGAGCGAACAGATTCAGGGTGAATTCTACTCACCAGGCAGCCGTATCAAAGTATTTATCAAAGACATCGAACGCGACGCGCGTGGTCCGCAGCTGATACTCAGCCGTGCGAGCGAAGCGTTTATTGAGTATTTATTTCGCAATGAAGTGCCAGAGCTTGAAGCCGGTGCTGTTGAGATAAAAGCTATTGCTCGCGAAGCCGGACGACGCTCCAAGATTGCGGTCGCTTCGCTAGTACCAGGCGTCGATCCAGTCGGTACGTTTGTGGGCGGGCATGGTACTCGTGTCGGTGCGGTCATGAATGAAGTAGGCGATCAGGAAAAAATCGATATCATACCATACGACGAGAGGATTAATGAATTTATACAAAATTCACTAAGTCCCGCAGACGTTATCAAGATCGAGATTAATGAAGCAGACAAGCGCGCAAAAGTGTTTGTGACTGAGGAGCAGCAGTCAATCGCTATTGGTCGTGGTGGTCAGAACGTACGTCTTGCGAGTCGGTTGACAGGCTATGAGCTTGATATTGAGACTGCTGCGGTCACAGCCCCGGTTGAGAAAAAGCCTAGAAAAAATATCGAAGACGACCTTTTTAGTGCTATCGAAAAGCAGGGCCAATAAGTAGTTTTGTGTGCTGTCTAGCCATATTGGCACTCGTATTGCATGAGTGCCAGCATGGCGGTATAATAGAACAGAGAGCACCATGGGGTGTGGTATGGAGGATATGCTATGGCAGATGATTTTGCAGAATTTATCACTCGACTGACCGAAAACGCGCGCGGCAGTTTGCAGCAGGCAGACGTGATTGCTCGCGGCAATGGCAGTACGGTCATTGGTACCGAACACTTACTCTTAGGATTGTTGTCGCAGGATGCGAGTCTCGGTGCGAAAGTGCTGGCTGATGCTGGCATGACTCTTGGTCGAGCTGAGACGGCACTTAATCTATCGACGAAGCGCGTTGCTGTCCAGACGGGAATCGTGAGCCTGAGCGAGACAGTCATGCTGACGCTACGCATGAGCTGGGAGTTGGCTCGCGAATTTAATCAGGACTATATGGGTACAGAACATTTACTCTACAGTATCCTCAAGCAAAAAAATGCTCGTGCGACGGTTATGCTGCAAGACCATGATATTGATACCGAGCAGGTTCTGGCTGCTCTTGAAGATCACCTTAGTCATGATCATGATCATGCAGAGACAGTCGAGATGAGACACGATCATCATCGCATGGCTCGAGGCATGCTTGGCGTCTATGGTAGCGATCTCACAGCCAAGGCCCGCAAAGGTGAGTTAGACCCTATGGTCGGTAGAGAAAAAGAAGAAGAGCGGCTCGTGACTATTCTGAGCCGACGGACCAAAAACAATCCTGTTTTGATTGGTGAGCCTGGCGTTGGCAAAACGGCTATTGTTGAGGGACTGGCTATGCGTATTGCGCATGAGCAGGTGCCCGATACGATGCTTGACAAGCGTATTATTCAGCTTGATCTTGCAGCTATGATTGCTGGCACCAAATACCGCGGGGAGTTCGAAGATCGACTAAAAAAGGTTATTGCTGAAATTGTGAAGCAGCGTAACATCATACTGTTTATTGACGAACTGCATCTGTTGGTTGGGGCGGGAGCAGCCGAAGGCTCAATGGATGCGGCAAATATCCTTAAGCCAGCACTTGCTCGTGGCCAGCTGCATATGATCGGTGCAACTACAATTGACGAATATCGTAAGCACATTGAAAAAGATGCGGCACTAGAGCGTCGGCTTCAAAGCATCGTTGTCAAAGAGTCAACAAAGAAGCACACTCTGGCAATTCTCAAAGGATTACGCGAAAACTATGAACGTCATCATCGTGTTAGTATGAGCGATAAAGTGCTTGAACAGGCTGTCTATATGGCTGATCGATATATCAGTGATCGATACATGCCTGACAAAGCGATTGATGTCATCGACGAAGCGGCAGCTCTCGTACGCGTACGCCAGGGCCATCAGCCAAGTAAGTTACGGGACTACACAAAGCAGCTTGCGCAGCTTAGCGATCGTATGGAAGACGCTGTAGTCAATGAAGACTATGAAAACGCCGCTCTTTACAAAACGCGCATTAGTCGAATTACGCAGCTGATCGAGGCAGAGCGGACTGCGGCTGTCTCTTGTCAGCCAATTGCGCTGACGATTGAAGATATTGCGCGCTCTATCGCTGTCATGACCAATATACCGCTTGAAAAAATTCATTCAGATGAGGCGAAACTTTTGATGAATCTTGAAAAGCATTTGGCCAAATACATCATAGGTCAAACAGAGGCAATTCATAGTGTAGCGCGCGCGATTCGTCGCAATCGTAGCGGTGTCGGGCAGGCACATCGTCCGATTGGATCTTTTGTCTTTATGGGACCTACCGGAGTGGGCAAAACTGAGCTTGCACGAGTTCTTGCGCGTGAGGTGTTTGGCAGCGAAGATGCCTTGATCAAAGTCGATATGAGTGAATTCGGCGAAAAGCACACCACCTCAAGATTGCTTGGAGCGCCAGCTGGCTATGTTGGGTATGATGACGGCGGTAAGCTCACAGATAAGATTCGTCGTCAGCCCTATAGTGTGGTGTTGTTTGATGAAGTAGAAAAAGCTCACCCAGACGTGTTTCAGTTATTTCTACAATTGCTTGAAGACGGTAAATTAACTGATGCTAGAGGTAGGGCCGTCAATTTTGCTCACACGATTATTATTTTGACCGGTAATATCGGTGCTGACAAGATGGCGCGCGAGTCAGAGCTTGGGTTTCATGCTGTCAATGCACGGGATAACGATGCACTTGATGCGGTTCATGCCCGTAACTCAGCGGCTGTGCGCGCTGAGCTGGAGCGCATCATGCGGCCTGAGTTGATAAATCGTTTTGATGACATTATCACCTTTAGGGCATTGACACGTCGAGAAATCAGGGCAATATTCACGATTATTATCGATGATCTTCGATCTCGTTTGGTGCGGCATGGGTTGAGCTTGGTTGTCGAGCCACGTGCCAAAAAACTACTGATTGATCGTGGCTTTGATCGTGTCTATGGCGCACGTCCACTACGGCGCGTGATAGAAAATGAGCTTGAACATGGTATCGCAGAAGGTATACTAAAGGGAGAGTATAAGAAAGGTGATATCATTTATGCACGTGTCCACAAACAATCCCTCGTACTGGTCGCCACCAACGAAGCCTGATCGATCTGTCGTGGCGAAAAGATTGCGAATTTTTAGTGGTTTAGTGCTTATTCTGTTGTTGTTAGGGTTGCTATTTCGTCAGGAGATTACAGATCAAATTGCGTTTTGGCGCTATCAGCCGACAGATAAGGTGGCATCATTTGCCGTACGTACCGGTCTGTCTGAACGTGGTAAATTTTATCTTTATGCCAGTCATGCGACCGTGCAGCCGGCTCAGGAGTTCAACGAAGCCTGTGATGGTATAGAGTACACAGCAGCGGTGTTGGGGTGCTATACTGCCACTGGTAGAATCTACGTCTACGATATCAAAAACGACGAACTTGATGGTATTATGGACGTTGCAGCCGCTCATGAAATGCTCCATGCTGCTTATCAGCGATTATCGGCTCGAGATAGAAAACATATCGATACACTATTGCAAGCTGAATATACTAGGCTCAAAGATGAACCGGCATTTGCATCGCATCTGGCGTCATACGGTAAATTATCGGCAGTTGAGTTGTCTAGCGAGCTTCACTCGATTATTGGTACTGAGGTTGATAAAATTTCTACTGAGCTTGATCAACACTATGCTCGATACTTTACGGACAGACAGGCTTGCGTCAGATTGCATCAAAAGATAGCCAAGGTTTTTTATGAAATTGAGCGACGCTCAAAGGAGCTTGTTGACCAAGCCAACAGGTTGGCGATGAATATTCAGACAGACAAAGAGGCATATACAGCTGGGATTACGCAGCTGGGAGCAGCTTATGACGTGCTTGAGAGACAAATTCGTCTAAAACAGTTATCTTCTGATGCTGCCAACAGAGAGATCGTTCGGCTACAGCGTGAGTATGACAGGCTCGACTCGCTGCGTCTGTCGATTAATCAGCGAGTCGGTGAATTTCAAACCTACAAAACTCAGATTGATGAATTATCGCTACATGCTGACAAGATCAATACTAGTATTAACAGTAAGCTTGCACCGAGTGCAGCTACAATGCACCCATAAAAAAGGGGGTCAGTATGGCAAAAACAAAATCACAATTTGTCTGTCAGTCTTGCGGCATGTCCTATTCTAAGTGGACGGGGAGATGCGACAACTGCGGTCAATGGAATGCACTGGTTGAGCAGCTTATCGATGTCGGTAAATCAGCGATAGCGCGTAGCAGTGAAAACGCTAAGCCACTTGTGCCGCAGACGATGCAATCTATTATCGTAGATAGCAAAAAAACGCGACTTCTGACCGGATTTGATGACCTTGACGCTGTGCTCGGAGGAGGTGTCTTGTCTGGAGGTGTTGTGCTGCTCGCAGGACAGCCAGGTATAGGTAAGAGTACACTCCTGATGCAGATGGCTAGCTATATTAGTCGTGACGAGCCTGTCTTGTACGCGAGTGGCGAGGAGTCGGCTGCGCAGGTAAAATCACGAGCAACGCGTCTCGGGGCTGTCGATACCGATAAGCTCCATTTTGTTGCTAGTACCAGTGCTGATGATATTGCGGCGACGATTCATAGTGGGAAGTATCAATTGGTCGTGATTGATTCAATTCAGACACTTGCGATGGCCGATATCACATCTGCGCCAGGAACCGTGAGTCAAATCACCAATAGTGCAAATGTTGTGATACGAGCCGCCAAAGAGTCTGGAGCTGCAGTTGTCTTAGTTGGCCATGTCACCAAGGAGGGCAGTATTGCTGGTCCAAAAGTACTTGAACACCTTGTGGACGTTGTCCTGCAATTTGAAGGAGATAGGTATGGCGGATTCAAGGTAGTACGCGCTATTAAAAATCGCTACGGATCTACTAATGAAGCTGCAATTTTTGAAATGGTTGATAGCGGCCTGCGTGTTGTTGAAAATCCCTCTGCTGCATTGCTGGCGGAACGCCAGGATGCTGACGGATCAGTCGTACTAGCAACTATTGAGGGTACTCGTCCACTACTGGTAGAAATTCAAGCACTTGTCAATTCGACAAATTTCGGCTATCCTAAACGTACGGCTTCGGGCTTTGATCTCAATCGACTTAATTTACTGATCGCTGTTCTTGAGCAGCGAACCAAACTGAAATTATCAGATAAGGATATTTATATCAATGTTGTCGGTGGACTCAAGCTCAATGATCCCGCAGCAGATCTTGCGGTGACAATGGCAATTGCGAGTGCAGCAGCAGGGCGACGGTTGGCTGAAGGCGTGGTCGTGTTTGGTGAAGTAGGCCTGGGTGGAGAGCTACGAAGCGCTAGGGCCAGTGATTGCCGAATCGCTGAAGCCAAAAAACTTGGATTTAGTCATGCTATTGCTCCGAGCAGTACCACAAAAAATTCATTTATCCGAGGGGCACGCGATCTTCGCCAGGCGCTTGTCGACCATCTTAATACTACCTAAATAAGGAAGAAATTATGAATATATATGACGTTATCCAGTTAATGATGGCTGGAATTACACTTATCGGCGTTGGCTATCTTGTGATGCAGTTGCCGCGAACCAGTCTTGGTCGTAGGCGGAAATTAATTTTTGTTGACACATCAGTGTTGATTGATGGACGCATTGCGGCTATTGCACAGGCAGGCTTTGTGACCGACACACTGGCTATTCCGCGCAGTGTAATTGGCGAAATGCAGTACATGGCTGATCATGCTGATAGCGAAAAACGCACACGCGCTCGGCGCGGCCTAGATCTCGTAAGCGAGCTACAAGGTCTTGATAAGTTAGATATTGTGATATTTCAGGATGGCAGCCATGCTCGTGAGGGTGTGGATGAGCGACTCCTGAAGCTTGCTAAGAAGCATTCTGGACTATTGTGTACGATTGACTATAATCTTCAAAAAGTAGCTCTTGTCGAGGGGGTCCAAGTGTTGAATGTCAATGAACTTGCCCAACAGCTGCGCATGAGCTACTTGCCAGGCGAAACAGTATCCATAACACTTACTCAAAAAGGCCAGGATGCTCACCAGGCAGTCGGTCACCTAGCCGATGGTACTATGGTAGTAGTTGAGTATGCGCAGCGTGAAATAGGCAAAACCCACGAAGTCGAAATTATTCGTAGTTTACAGACAGCTGCTGGCCGTATGATGTTCGCAAAACTCAATAACTCTGGTCAAGACTCGTCGCCCCAGCGTGTGACATCACAAAAAACCATGACACACTCGACGCGATCAAGCGATACCGCAAAACTAACAAAAACTCATAGTAAAAAAACGCCAGTTGTCTCAAAAATCTCACGTTCATCGGCTGTGCCGGCTGTTTCGCCATCTCAGCCGACAGACGAGTCTCCGGCGGATAAAGCGCAGCAAGTTCGACGTCACCATAAGCGACCACGCTCACAGTCACCTCAAACCGCTCAGCGCACTACGAAGACCAGTCAGCGCCGTGATCGTGAAGCTGATTTTATTAAGCTGGTTGAGAAAAGTTCTTAGCGAGAACAGTCTACTCAGTGTAGGCTGCGCTATAGTACGCTTCATCGGTCAGTGTGACAGAAAGTCGAGCATCGTTTGGTCCTGCATAGGGATACTCCAACAGACCAGGTGTGCTAACGGGGCCGCTATAGATGACTTGATCGCCGGCGCGTACGGTGATGTCGCGCAGCGCAAACGTACCAGGTGCAACGTCAACTCGTACCTTACCGGCGCGAATTTGAGCACTGCGCACGACTGGACGAGCATCATCACATTTATGGAGATCATCTTCTTTGGTGGCGTCGTAACCATCAGGCGCTGTGATCGCTTCAATACCAGAAGCAGGATCTTTATAGGAGAGAACATCTACCTCAATCTTGGCACTATCCGGAGTACAAGCGGTAATTTTTTTCTTAGAAGCACGATCAAATACTAATTTTGAGTTAGTCTGAGCTTTAGCTTTGTTATACCACGACGGAAATAGTTCACCGTTAATCCGTTGAATACCCTGTGGTTGAGTGAACCAATCGCCCGACTTCCATTTCCCCTCCGGGGCATACACGTCCTTGTGGGCATATTCCATGACTTGGCCAATGATCCTGGCAGGAATAGAAGAGTTGCCGTTTGAGAGAATACTTGTGTCAGAGTTACCCAGCCACACCCCCATAGTGAGTGCGCTGCTGTAGCTAAGATTCCATAGATCTTTTGGTTTGCCGTCTTTGTCAGATGTGCCAGTCTTGATCGCTGTTCTCACGCCTGGCACAACTAGACCGTATAGGTTACGTCCATAAAGCCCAGCTCGAGCATTATCATCACTGAGAATATCCGACAAAATATAGGCTGCTTGAGGATCGAGAACTTGTTTGCTATCTTCCTTGTACTTCTTAATAGTAGTGCCCTGACTATTTTTGACCTCTAGTATGCTTGCGGTGGGGCGATAGGTGCCCATTCGGGCAAGGCTCGAAAATGCGTTGACGTGATCAATCATCCGAGTGCCGCAGCCGCCAATGGCGCTCGATAGGCCAGCTTGAGCATCAGGCCCCTTTGTGCAGTACGATTTGTCGCCAAGTGCGCGAATCATCTCCCAGGTTGGCTCTTTGCCGGCGATATGCATCGCCTTGACGGCGGGTACGTTGCGCGATAGAGCTAATGCTTTGCGAAGATTGATACTGCCAAGAAATTTGCCATCAGCATTGCGCAGCGGGGCGCCATAGATCTTAGTCATTGATGAGTCATCGGCCAAAATTGAGCCGCTACCAAAGTTCTGTTTGCCTGGTCCTTGATCACTAAATAGCTGAGCGAAAACCATTGGTTTGATCGTAGAGCCGGGTTGAATATAGGCAATGGCGGCGTTGTCTTGACCAAATCCCTCATATCGGTAGTCGCGACTGCCTAGCATAGCAACAATTTGCCCGGTTTGGTTGTCTTCGACAACACTTGCGCCATTGGTAAACCCAGCATAGGCAGGCGTGCTAGAGGCAAACATAGCATTCATTGACTCTTCAAGTTTTTGTTGGATGCGTAAATCTAGCGATGTCTTAACTCGCAAGCCACCGCGACCGACCGTTGCCTTGCCAAGCTCTTGTGAAAGTTGTTGACGCACATAGAGCACAAAATGCGGCGCCTTGATATCGCTCAGTTGGTCGGCTAATGGTTTGATGTTGTCTAAGATTGGGTACTTTTTTGCTTCATCAGCTTGCGTCTTAGATATATATTTCATCTCAAGCATGCTGTTGAGTACCTTGTGCTGTCGGGCAATTAATGACTCATGGCCTTTGATGTTATAGGGGTCATATAGACCTGGCTGATTAGGGATAGCTGCAAGCAGTGCTGACTCAGCTAGGGTAAGATTCTTAGCTGACTTGCCGAAATAAGTTTGAGCGGCAGATTCTACGCCATTACGTCGACCGCCATAGGGTGATTCGTTGAGATAGAGATCCAAAATTTGATCTTTGCGATACATGCGCTCCACCTCAATGGCAAGGATCATCTCTTTGATCTTACGGGGGACGCCGCCGAAACTACGATCTTGAGTTTCTTCGGGTGGAAAAAACACTTGCTTAACCAGTTGCTGGGTCAAGGTAGAGCCGCCTTGGGTAGAGTTGCCCTGTGCATTGGATAGCACTGAGCGAGTAAGTCCGCTAAGACTAATACCGTTATGCTTTTCAAAGTCGCGATCCTCAATAGCAATGGTGGCTTTTTTCATAGTATCGGCAATTTCTTTGCCGTCGACAACAAGCTTATAATCGCCTTCTCCCTTGTCTTCCCAAAGCAGCTGATCGTTGCGATCGTAGTATTTCGTGACAGTCGTCTGAACGCGCTGAGCAAGTGTGCCTGGTCGAATTGCGTCAAGATCCTTGCGGTAGTACAGGAAAAGTCCGCCAATAAGAAGTATAACTGTCAGGACACCAATGCCAATGATTTTGAGGGCCATGATGCCGCCTTGTTTGCTCAGCCAGTAGCGAGTAACACGTTGCGGATGAAGACGATAGAGGATGCGTTTTATAGGATGTTTTGGTAGAGTGGCGAGATACTCGGCCTTGCGACGTGCTGATAGATCTTTATTGGCACGACGATTTTTCGCTAAATTAGTATACACACTCATTCTCTGTGCTTTTTTCTTGCTTTTTCCAGTGGTAATTTTTCCCATAAGTGATAGTTATGATTATAGCACCACAATGCTGACTACGGCTAGTATTTGTTTACACTCTGGGAGCAACAAGCTACAATGATATAAGAAGTAGCTACCAAGGAGAATAACTGTGACACTATCTGAAGAACTATCATGGCGGGGCTTTGTTAATCAAACAACTTATGGACAGTTGAGTGATATTGATCATGAGCCGATCACCTTTTACTGGGGTGTTGATCCGAGCGCGAGTAGTATGACTATTGGCAACTTAGCGATTGCTATGATGGTGCGGCATTTTCTCGATTATGGGCACAAGGCAGTGCTATTGGTTGGTGGTGCCACTGGTATGATCGGTGACCCGGACGGCAAAAAGCAAGAGCGCGACCTGCTAACCCCAGAAAAACTAGTCGCCAACAAAAAAGGTATCGCGAGCCAGTACAAGACGATCTTCGCTGACAAGCAATTCGAACTTGTCGATAATTACGAATGGTTTCAATCTATTAATTATCTTGATTTTTTGCGTGACATTGGTAAGCACGTCTCGATGACTCAAATGCTCAGTCGAGATTTTGTGCAGTCGCGCATTGGCGAAGGCGGTGATGGTATTAGCTACGCTGAGTTCAGCTACAGCTTAATACAGGGATACGACTTTTTACATCTGTATCGCAACCATGGCGTTACTCTACAGCTGGCCGGAGCTGACCAATGGGGCAACAGCATTTCTGGCGTACATCTGGTGCGTAAGCTGGAGGCAGCAGAGGCTCATGTCTGGACGGCACCGCTGATCGTCAACAAAGCTACGGGTATGAAGTTTGGCAAGTCCGAAGGCGGCGCGATTTGGCTCGATGAGAGCTTGACGAGCCCCTATCAGTACTACCAATTTTGGCTGAATGTTGACGACCAGTCGGGCGAGGACCTCATAAAAATCTACACTTTGCTCGATAAGTCGACAATTGAAGATATTATTGCCGAGCACCGTGTTAACCCCGGCGCGCGTCTATTACAAAAAACACTAGCCCGCGAAGCGACTAGTTTGATACATGGCGTTGATCGTTGTCATGCGGTTGAGCGCGTCACGACTGTACTGTTTGGTGGGGAGCCAATAGATAGCTTAAATACTAGTCAGATAGAGATTCTGGCGCAGGAGATATCTACCCAGCCACTCAACCAATCGTTGCAAAACTCCCTTGTGGCAGCGGGCGCAGCAGCTAGTCAGTCGGATGCTCGGCGGCTGATTGCTGGAGGGGCGATTTCGGTCAATCATGCCAAAGTTACCGAGAATATTGTCATTGAAAAGACTGCATTGATCAAAAAAGGGAAGAATACTTATATTTTAGTACGCTAGACGCTACATCTAGTGTATATTGTAAACATGAGCAAAAAACTCATAGCGTTTGGCCTCAATGGTACGCTGAGCGTTTCTAGAGAGCCAGTGCCCGAGCAGATGACTAAGCTTATCGTGCGACTTGCTGCTACGTATGATATCTGTATTATTACTGGTGAAACTTTTAGTCAATGTGAACAGAGGCTGCTTGCGAGATTGCGTATGAACGCGCGCGCCAAGCAGCGTGTTCATATTTTGTCGACATATGGTACATGTTACCACAAATACGACAGCACACAACGCAAGTGGATACGGTGTTATGCTGAGGATCTAACGAGTGACCAAAAACGACATATTGTCGGAGTTATTATTGCGTGCGCCAAAGAACTTGGTCTATGGTCACCTCGACCTTACGGGGCCAGTATTGACGATAGGTATAGTCAGATTACCTATTCAGCCTTAGGGCAGGATGCGCCGATCCAGAAAAAATATTTATGGGCTGAGCGTCACGGTGCCGCTCGTAAGGTATTGCGACGCAGGGTAGCTGCTCGGCTCGCTGGCTATGAGGTTCGTCTAGGTGGGACGACCAGCCTCGATGTGATGCGAAGCGGTGTCAATAAGCTCTATGGCATGAAGTTATTCCTGGGTCATTCTCGGCTGCGAGCGAAGGATATCATCTATATTAGCTCTCGACTTGGCCGTGGTGATAGCGACTATGATCTTCGGGAGCTCGATATGTCATTTGTAGAAGTTGGGGGTTATCAAGACACTGCCTATGTGCTCGAAGGTATTTTGAGTGTAGGTACGCAGCAAGATAAGCTACAATAGATGAATAAACAATTATCTCAAAGAGGGGGAAAGCATGAAAAAATTGATAGCATTTGACCTCGATAATACATTAGCGGAGTCAAAATCTCCAATACCAGATGTGATGAGTAACGGGTTGAGGCGATTACTTGAAAAATACGATGTTTGTATTATCTCCGGCGGTAGTTTTGTGCAGTTTGAAAAGCAAGTTATTAGTCGGTTGGATGTATCGGTTGAGTTGCTGGCAAAGCTTCATATCATGCCGACTTGTGGTACGAGATACTATCGTTTTGATGTAATCGACAAATATTGGAGAATGATTTACCACAACGATCTCACTATTGATCAGAAACAGCGTATTCGCAAAGCTATTGAGGATGGAGCCAAGCAGCTTGGCCTATGGGAGGAGAATCCGTATGGCGATATCATCGAGGATCGCGAGTCTCAGATGACGTATTCTGCGCTTGGGCAAGATATCGGTGAACAATTGGGCGAAGAGGGTATCAAGCGTAAGTACGAGTGGGATCCCAGCAAAAAAAAGCGTAACATGCTTCGCGATCTCATTGCACCTATGCTGGACGATGTTGAGGTTCGTGTTGGTGGCATCACTAGTCTTGACGTGACGCTGCCAGGTGTCGACAAGGCTTACGGTATTACGAAGCTTATCGAAGAGCTTGGTATCTCAAAGGAGGAGATCCTATTTGTCGGTGATATGCTTCAAGAAGATGGCAATGACTATCCTGTCAAAGCTATGGGTGTTGCGACAATCGAAGTGCGTAATTATAACGATACACCCTTTGTGATAGAGGGTATACTTGGTGTCACGACGTAACTTTGCTACGATTTAAAATGTGAGATTATCTAACAGCCTCGAATCAATCAAAGGAATAGGCCCCAAAGCAACAGCACAGTTCCATGCAGCTGGGCTGAGGACAGTCGATGATTTGATCAACTTTTTGCCTCGTCGGCACGAAGACTATACCAATGTTGTTGCGATCGATGATATCAGCCCTGGTAAAAAAACAATTCGTGCTACCTGCGAATCAATCTCTACGCGTGTTGTGCGACGTGGTTTGCGCGTGACAACAGCCACCCTGGCAGATGCTACCGGCAGGTTGCGGGCGGTGTGGTTTAATCAGCCATATCGCGCTTCGCAACTGAGCGGCGGCGAAGAATTTTTTTTCTCTGGTGAGTTTGAGTTTCGTGGTGGACGGTACCAGCTGACAAATCCCAGCGCAGAGTGTGTCAGTGATATGCCGATACAGACCGATCGACTGCTGCCCATCTATCGGGTGGTCAAGGGCCTAAAGAACCAGCTCGTGCGTAAGGCGCTGATGGAACTGAAGCCATTTATTACGATGCTGGATGAGACGTTGCCGCAGAGCATTGTCCAGCATGAGCAGCTGCTCGGTCGTGCCGAGGCGATCAATGCGATGCATTTTCCACAAATGCTCAGTGATGTTACGCAAGCACGTGAGCGCCTAGCCTACGAAGAATTATTTCAGCTTCTGCTGGCTAGTCAGCTTAATCGTCAGGCCAATGCTCGTCTGCGCGGGTACCATATTCCTTTTGAGCAGGCGACGATAAAACGGTTTGTGTCGAGTTTGCCATTTGACTTGACTGGCGCTCAGCGTCGCGCAGCATGGGATATTTTGCAAGATTTTGAGCGAGCTATACCGATGAATCGACTACTCCAGGGTGATGTCGGTTCAGGCAAGACGGTAGTGGCAGGTCTTGCAGCGCTCCAAGTCGTCAGCCATGGATATCAGGCTGCCGTCATGGCTCCAACTGAGCTATTGGCGAGTCAGCACGCCGAGACACTGACGCAAATGCTGCGGCCATTTGGTATTACGGTTGTTCTTGCAACGGGCAGCGTCAAGGGTCGTGCGCGCACTAAGCTATATCAGACAATTGCCAGCGGTGATGCACAAGTGATTGTTGGCACTCATGCGTTGATTCAGCAGCAGGTGACATTTCATAAGCTTGGTTTTGTTGCTATTGATGAGCAGCATCGATTTGGCGTCGAGCAGCGCCAAAAACTACTCGCAAAAGGCGACATGTTACCACATTTACTAGCGATGACCGCAACACCGATTCCACGCAGTCTTGCATTGACTGTTTACGGTGAGCTTGATGTCAGTGTCGTTGACGAATTGCCGGCTGGGCGCCAGCCTATTATTACAAAAATAATTTCACCTAATTCGACGGCCGCTATCTATCAAGAGATTGATCAGCACATTAGCCAGGGTCGACAGGTATATGTTGTGTGCGGTCTGATTGATGACGACCCAACAACTGAGGTCAAAAGCGTACAAGCCGAGTATCGTCGGTTAAAGACGACCATTTTCAGTCATTGTTCTATTGGTTTATTGCATGGCAAGCTCAAACCGGATGAAAAAGATGCGATCATGAGCCAATTTAAATCTCGAGCTTTTAATATATTGGTCAGCACGACAGTTATTGAAGTTGGAGTTGATGTTCCCAATGCCACAATCATGATGATTGAAAACGCTGATCGATTTGGCCTGAGTCAGCTTCACCAGCTGCGCGGAAGAGTTGGTCGAGGAGAGTATCAAAGCTATTGCTATCTGATGATGAGCGATAGTGCCAAGCCCTCACAGCGCTTGCGAGAACTTGAAAAATCTCAAGACGGGTTCTATTTGGCTGAAGTTGATCTGCGCTTGCGGGGACCAGGGGAAATTTATGGACGCTCGCAGCACGGCACGTTCAATCTGCAAATTGCCACCTTTGGTGACGCCAAACTGATTGCTCGAGCGCAAAATGCAGCAAAGTTATTTGTCAATAGCGGCCAGGCATTGACTGATTATCCGACACTTCAGGCCAAAGTTGCGCATTATCAGCGCCTGACAACCTTGAACTGATGAGTAAGTAACTAGCATATTTTATACCGATATTTTACCTATGTGTCAATAGACAAACGACTGACAGATCTGCTATCATAAACAGGATGTATTCAGGCACCACTTTTCGAAAAAACTCTGGCGCATTTATTGGTGTTCACCAAAAGATCGACCGCGTTGCTCGGCGCAAGCTTACGCCACTACTGGGCGAGGCCATTTTTCCTGATGTGCGGTCAATTTTGCATTTCGAGGGCAATAACGGACCAGATGGTCTCAAGCGAAAAAGTCCTGGTGTTGATGAGCCGTGGGATTTTATTGATCCAACTGATCCTTGCGATGATCGGCTCATAGTAGCGATGACTGCACATATCCATAATTTAGCGCATGCCCTACAAAGCCAGGATATGTATCGAGCTGCCTTTGAGGCGGCCTGGTTAGCTCATGCTGTGACCGATGGGCTAACGCCAGCTCATCACTATCCTCTGGAGCAAAAAATCGAAGAGTTGTGGGGTAAGCCAAGAGAGCAGCGACTTTCGATCATTGACAAGAACTTTATTCGTGGCCACACACATCGTGATACGATTAGTAAAAACTGGCAATATTGGGGCGCAAAGGGTGTGTTTTCGACACATTTTTTGTTTGAGTGGGGAGTGGCTACAGCCGTCAAGACGCATACGTTTGCTAAGCTCCAGGTGCCAGATCACCTGGTGAGTCAGGTGCAGCAGAGTGGATTTGTACCGATATTTCGGATGGCACTCCAGGGGGTCTATGCGCTCAATATGTACGAAGAGTTTTGGAAGCGTGGCTGGTCTACCGTGTTGGCTCGTCAGGCACGGCAAGAGCTGGTGCCGGTTATTATTCAGACTGTTGTGCTCGCGTGGTATGCAGCGGTAATAGATAGTGAGACGCAGCGGTGAAGCTACGGATTATTGCTGGCCATTATGGAGGACGGTTGATTGAAACGCCGCGCAATAGTCGGCGCACCCACCCCATGGGCGATCGGGTGCGTCTGGCGCTCTTTAATATTATTGACAATAGGCTACAGTCGGCGTCGGTGCTTGACTTGTTCGCTGGTTCAGGGGCATTGGGGTTTGAGGCGCTCAGCCGTGGTGCCACAAACGTAACATTTGTCGAAAAAGACAGGACTGCCCAGATGGTTATTCAGCAGAATATTTGGACTTTAGATGTTGATAATTCTACTACAGTTATTAAAACCACGGTTAGCAATTGGCTGAACACCTATGACGGAGATGGCTTTGATATTATATTTGCCGATCCGCCCTATCACGATTTACAGTTATCCACAGTCTTGCGCGCTCAGGGGCTTTTAAAACCAAATGGGCTTATGGTATTATCACATACAGGTAAAAGTGAGGTACCTGTTCAGAACGAAATTGTTGTGGTGGACAATCGTAGTNNGTTAATGGAGTTGTTGTGGTGGACAATCGTAGTTACGGTAACGCTTACCTCACTTTTTACCGCCGAGTGACGTCAGCATCTATGGCCGAATAGGCCTATTTATTTATTGATATGATTGAGACAACGAGACATATTTGGAGAATATTTTGGACGGATGTGTTCGTGATTTTGCTGTGTATGGCAGCGTGTGTATCGTTTGTGGTGTTGTCATATTTGGATGCGCGGATCGATCGGCAGAGTGCTGAGCAGCGTATTGCCGATAACACAGCTGCGATTGTTCGGATAAAACATGATAAGAAACAAGCCGACGAACGGCGATATGTCGAGGCGACACGACCAATCGACGATACCAATTGTGCGCCTGTTGGCAAATACGCTGATCCCGCACGTATCGATGTCGTCGTCAATAAACGCCGTTGTCTTTCTCCTCTGGACTACGCACCGCAGGAACTCAGATACTATCAGGGTATTCCAGTACAGGCACGTATCTACGATGATCTGGTTGCGATGATGCAAGCCATGAGCGCAGCAGGCGTACCAGTACGTCTTACGAGTGCTTTTCGTGATCGGCAGGCGCAGCAGTATGCGTGCGAGGGCTGGATAGCATCGACTGGCAGTCAGACCGAAGCCGACAAAAACTGCGCCCGTCCGGGCTATAGCGAGCACCAGACGGGGCTTGCGGTGGACTTCGCGGCCGGCGGCTGCGTATTGGACTGTTTGCGGGCGACGCCGCAATATACTTGGCTCACAGTACACGCGGCAGAATATGGATTTATAGAGCGCTATCCGCTTGGCTATGAATCGTTCACAGGCTACCATGCCGAAGCATGGCATTATCGTTATATTGGCCGCGAGGCTGCAATAGATATGAAGTCAAAGTCTATCCAAACCCTCGAACAATACCGTCGCATCCCAGGCCCTGGTATCACACCAGGCGTACCAGGATACGCGACTCTATAGGGCAGTACCCCGCCGCACGTTATCACGTGCGGCGGGAGCACCTGCTATCTTTTAGCGATAGCAACTCCACGAGTAGGGATTGTTGGAATTGGCGGGCTTTGCGTACGAGCCGGAGCCGTTTCTCGCGCGACAGTAGCGATTGAGATCGAGGCCGCCCACATACACCTTACCGCCAGACCAGGCTGTATAACAGCCCCAGCCGTACGCGCCGTACCAGGCGAGGTCCGCCCATGTTCCGGGATGTTGTTGCGCACACGCCGCGCTGACACTACTCCTAACTTGCAGGAAATTGTGCATCTGTATAGTAGCTGATATAAAGATATAGCCATGGTATAATTATCCATAAGTACTATGAGCACAACCATTACAGCAGGTCATCAGACTATTACTGACAATACTCGGGGCATCTCTGCTGCAATAGAGCTCAAAAACGTAAATAAGAATTATAAATTTCATGGGGATACCGTCTGTGCACTTCAAGATATTAATCTTGCTATATCTGAGCGTGAGTTCGTAGCAATTACCGGTCCTAGCGGGAGCGGTAAAAGTACGCTACTTCAAATTGTTGGAGGATTGGAGAGACCATCTAGCGGAAAGGTTTTTGTCACCTCAAAAAATATTGCTACCTATCATGACGGTGCGCTAGCTGCTTTTCGTGGTAAAGAAATTGGGTTTGTATTTCAATCTTTTTATCTACAACCGTTCTTGACTGTAGAGCAAAATATTCAGCTACCTGGAATTTTTGCTCACATACGGCCAAAAGATCGCGCTGACCGTGTTCGTTCTCTGTTGCAGCAAATCGGCCTTGAGGGGTATGATAAGCATCTACCGCGGCAGTTGTCTGGTGGTCAGATCCAACGAGTTGCTATAGCGCGGGCGCTTTTTCATCCGCCAAAGATTCTGCTTGCAGACGAGCCAACCGGTAATTTAGATCAAGAAAACTCTACACATATCGTTAGGCTATTTCAAACAATACGAGCTGAATTTGGTATAACAGTAATAATCGTAACGCACAATAATGAGATTGCGCAAATCGCAGATCGAGAAATAAAATTGAATAACGGTCGACTACTATGATTAAATTGCGCGATGCACGTCTATTGGCTCACACAAAACTTAAATCAAGACGATTAACGCTATGGCTGACTGTATTCATATCTGGTTTGACATTCGCTATTTTGTTTGCAATCAGCATCCTTGGTACCGGACTAACGGCAACTATTCGCGAGTATGGCCGCAGTGTTAACGACGGTAAATACTTGGTGAAATCAACCCCGGTATTTCCATTGGAAGTCGTAGGAATCACTAGTGACAACCTCTCTTCGGAGAAAGTTGATGAACTGCGGAGACTAGAGCGAGAGTACTTTGCTAGCCAAAAAGCAAAAGCTAATAGCCTACGTATTGAGTTTAATGAAGATAGCCAGGAAAAGGCAGTGATACCTTCGCCATTTACTCAGGGAGAGTATATGGTCAACTTTAAATCACCTGTTATCGCGTTGTATCAATATCAGAAGCAAGTAGAATATTCCAAGGTGGCTACCAATAAGCTTAGTGATCTGAAGTTGCTCGGTGAAAAATATGGTGCAGTGAACTACAGTCTTCTGAAATGGTCGACGATCAACGGGGTAACGACTCATTATATTAGCGATAAGGAAGATTTAACCAAGGTCGGTACGTACATAGATACCCCGACTGGCAAAGATGGATTCACGTCTCGGGCAGTTCGTTCATCTATGTATGTTCAAATGGACGACGCACTCGTGAAGCAATATCTTCTTCCCGTACCAACAAATCAGCGAGGTACTGGAATACCAGTGGTGATCACGACCAAAGAGGCGGTAGATTTGTTTGAGAAAAAGCTGAATTTACCACCGCGACCAGCAGACATAAAGGCACAGATTGAGTGGTATAAGTTACTCCGCTCACGTCTCGCTGGAGTGACATATACTGCCTGCTATCGTAATCAAGCTGATGCGAATTTTGTGCAAAAAGCTATCAATGCCAACTCGCGAGCCAAGCAAGCCGACAACAAGACGTCGCTCATTGATATTACATACAATCTTCCGGACTTACCTTGTGGGTCGATTACTATCGATAAAGACCTACGCACGCCTGAGCAAAAAAAGACCGATGAGCAGGTCGTGTTGTACGAAAAAGCTCTTAATAAATATGATGAACCATCCCGCCGTCTTTTGACATTTCAAATTGTAGGACTGATGAATACTGATCAAACCGACCAAGGGATCAATGATGTACAAGGCTTGACTACACAGATATTTACAGCAAAGCACGATGCTGGTGCAATTATTCCTCGGCAAATGTATAGCGAACTACCTGAGAGCCGGCAAAATCAGGATGTCCTGTTCAATAATCATGATACGCAGCTTGCGGATGAGCTATATAACGTAGGTATAGGTGAAACAATCGTCTCATTTGCTAACATACAAGATGCAAAAAATTTCATTCAACAGGGGTGTGGTAATGTAGAAAATTGTAAGAAACCATTTGTATTGTCCGCGTATGGATCAAATTATTTGCTACAAGACAATTTGCAACAAACTATAGATGGTATGCTAAAGGTGATGTTGCCCATTGCGGTCGTCATTGCTTCGTTATTGATCTTTGCCATGATGACTCGTGTGATCACAGATAGTCGCAAAGAAACTGCCATATATCGATCAATGGGCGCTACGAGAGGTGATATTATGCAGATCTACTTATTGTACAGTTCGCTGATAGCTGTACGAGTGCTAATTTTTAGCATTCTTGCGGGCGCTGCTGCAGCATGTGCTGTTCAGTTTATTTTCGCTCCTACGCTCAGTGATTATGTGCGTGTAGCATATAGTGCATTTGATAATATGGACGTCTCATTTATTGGAGTTGACACCCGCAGTGTATTGACAATAACTTTGAGTATCCTATTGACCAGCTTAATCGCCTCAATTATGCCTATTATTCGTAACGTGCGTAGGGAAACTATTCGCGATCTGCGTGACGAGTAATTTTGCTCTGTTGCTAGCAAAATGTGTAGCTCAACCCCAACGCATACGCACGGTCATCACTAGCGCTCAACACCTCCGGCAAAATCACTTTTATGTTTTGTAACACCCCAACAGTGTCTTTGAAATGACTGACAGATGCGGCTATTGACATAAACTCATTAGTATGCTACAATTAAATTATCTTTTGTGAGCCCACCCGCAACCCCCAACTGCAAC
>DDER01000024.1 GCA_002336735.1 Candidatus Saccharibacteria bacterium UBA1949
GTTGATGGAGTCTCGTGTGCCCAGTCTGGATGCCAGCGGCGCTTCCAACGCACAGTGTGCTGCCGTGAATGCCCGGACGCAGCTCAATCGTAGAAGCAGGGACACCTGCCTCTACGAGCTGCCGAGGGGTGCTGCTCTAGTATTGGGAAGGTTAGGGTTGATAGAGTAGGTTATAGGAGGCCTCCTTTTTGCACTTATTTAGTTGTAACTACATTATACGGAGTCTACTTTTTAGGTTGCAAAGGTTTTGAGTTTTATACGGGGTTGCGCGCGTATTATCTCTCAGATAAAATACGCTTATGCCCAAACACCACTCCCCCACCATCCTCAAAGCCGCTAACATAGCTAACCGCACACTCACCAAAAAACAGCTCTTCTTCGTCATCCTCGCAGCTCTGTTCGGTATCCTCGTCTACAACCTATGGCTCGAATACCACCCTCGCCCGCTCGCCGACGGTTTCACCTATGTCGGTCGTGACTACAACTCTGGCTGTGCCGTCTTCAAACTAGACTGCTGGTCACCCGAGACAGAGACTCTCTACTACGCAACTGATGTAGAACCGACAGACGCGATGAAGAAGTTTGTGGGGTGGGAGATGAAAGGCACCCAGATGGGGGCTAGCAGTTCTTCGACGGTGTATACGTTTTCTAATCAACGTTCGAATGACCAAAGCTTTGGTATCGAATATATGACCGATCAGCAGTCTGCACCAAAATCACCATTTTTCTTGCCATTTGGCGGTAAGTACTTGGTCTCTATATCTAAAGAAGGATACGAAACCTACAAGTAGATGTGATACTCCCCCACCGCCCTCAAAGCCGCCAACATTGCCAATCGCACACTCAGTAAATAACCCTTTTAGTCAAAAGAAACGTACAATTAAACCAAAGAATCGATATCATGATTTCTCTTGGCGGAGAGGGGGGGATTCGANNCTTCAACCACTCGGCCACCTCTCCTCGAGCTATATTTTAACAGATACCGGCTAGTTGCTATAGCCAAATTCGCGCATTTTGGCGAGATCAACAGGTCGCATAATGTCACGGAACCGAAACTCCACCTCAAAATCATGAGGCGAAGTGTGGTAGACGGCGATCTCAAAACCCTCTGCGTAGTCAAGATAGCCGAGCCGCTCGACAATAGCCGTATTCTTGGGCTCATAGTCACCGAGAAAATAGTGCAGAAACGACATCAGCACAGGCTCATGGGAGCCATTGACGAAATTTACTCGTTGGCTCAAGTCGGTCATATTGGCAAAACGCACTTCAATACCTACCATAATAGCAATATGTTGTGCCATCTGGCGCGGCGACCAACAAATGCCCGGTTCGGGTGATTGGCGGCCATATTGCAGCCAGTCTCGCATACGTCGCTGGATGTTCGCCTCTGTTAATGCTATATCATCCCAGTGCTCGTAAAATTTCCCCTTGATCTGTGGGTCAATTAGGTAGTGCAGATTTGGTGCGATGTAGTCGACAATATTTTCACCAAGCTCAAACGCCTGTTCATCATGTTCGCTGAGATTGAGATTTGCGGCCATCGCTCGTACGGTGTCACGCACACGGCTGACGCCACTATGAAATAACATGATATTGCCCGTCAGTGTCTGAGTACGCTGCCCAATCCTACGAGCTTGAACATGTCCTGTTTCTGTCAGGGACCCATCGTCCGCCTTTTCCCCGTGGCGCATGAATGTCAGTAGGGCCGTTTGTTGTCGCTGCATATACCTCCTCAGGTGCTAGTATCAATTGTATAATAAAATCCATGTACCAATCGATTTTTAGCAAAATCATCAACGGCGAAGTGCCATGCCACAAAATCTATGAGGATGAGCATACCTTTGCATTTCTTGATATTGCCCCTGTGGTAGAAGGCCACACACTGGTAGTGCATAAGCATCAAGTAGAGTTTGTGTGGGATCTCGATGAAGCGGAGTATCTGCAACTCATGCTCACTGTTCGCAAGCTTGCGAGGCACTATCGCCACGTATCAGGTAAACAACACGTCAGCATAGAAGTGATTGGTGTCGATGTGCCACACAATCACATCCACATCAAACCATTTGATCAAGCGAGCGAGCTCCATCAGCCGATAGTCTCTGGTGAGCCCGACCACGCCCGCCTAGCCGTACTTGCGGATAGGTTGCGGCTAGTATGATTACCATCATCACCGTCGGCAAAAAAGACGAAGCTTGGATCGAAAATGGCGTCAAGCGCTTTTCTCAGCGCCTACGCGCGCCTTGGAATATCGAATGGCTCTATGTGCCTCATAGCTCGCACGAGGGCCTCACAGCGCGTCAGGACGAGTCAGGACGCATATTGCCTAAGCTTGACCCCGCAGATTTTGTGATTTTGCTCGATGAGACGGGTCGTGAGCTTGCCTCCCCTGCTATGTCGGTGGTCCTCCAAAAAGCATTTGCGTATGGACAATCAATCAAAATCATTATTGGGGGTGCCTATGGTGTTGACGAGCGCGTCCAAGCGCGGGCAAACTTCGTCTGGTCACTCTCGCCACTTGTTTTTCCGCATCAACTGGTGCGCCTCATCCTGACCGAACAGATCTATCGTTTTCAGGAGATTGCTCACGGCCGGTCATACCATCATGAATAACCATACTAATATTGACTTTTTAAAAAGTTTATGCTAGTATGATAAACATTGTCTCAATAAAAACAAACAACATGCACAGTATCTTCAATACACTTTTCACCACATTAATCAGCTTGGCAACTGCCGGGAGCGTATTTATGCATGATGGGCGTGTCGACAAGGCGGCTGTCGCTGCACTAAAGAACGAGCCAACTATGTCAATGACTCATCAACTATTGACTGTTGATAGACTGGCCGAGTTTATCAAGACCGACGCTCATACGCACGCTGACCACAACGCTGCACGTCAGCTCATGAATGGATTTTCCTACCAGTCACCGAGTATTCCGCCGCGTTCGCAAGAGCAAAAACGTCACATGTTGCAACGATTCGAGCCCCGGGGGCGGCATGCTTTTGACAACTACAACTTGCCCGTTATCGAGTAGTTACAATTTCTAGTTCGGCCTTGAGGCGCTCAATCAGTGCTGATTGAGCAGCGAGTTGCTGACGGGTATCTTCGACAAGATGGGCCGGTGCCTGGGAAGTATAGCGCTCATTGTTGAGTCGGCTGGTGAGTTTTTCGGCAAAGTCGCGCGCATCAGACAGCCGTGCTTCGAGGCGGCCTTGGTGTTCATAGAGTGTCTCGGCGCTGATATCTAGCCAGGCGTTGCAGCCACTTGCTGTTAGATGTAGTCCGCGTGGTGCGCTGGTGGGTTCGATTGTTTTTAGTTTAGCGAGCTGAGAGATTAGTCCAATATTATCTGCAATCAGTGGCTCATCCTGGTAAAGCATCGTGTAAGTATCATTACTCGGAAGTTCGTTAGTGATGAAACGCGTCTCGGTGACGAGTTGTTTTAGTCGCTCAAACTTCTCTGCTTCCTCAGTATTATAGGCAAAATCAACTGGCCAATCGCTTTGCGCTAGAAGGGTGCTGTGCCACGGTAGCGCCTGCCAGATGGTCTCGGTAACAAATGGCGCGAAAGGGTGCGTGATGCGCAGTACCGTGTCGAGCACCCAGGCTCTCAGTAAGGGGTTGTCTGTGGCTTTGCTGGCTTCAATATACCAGTCTGCTACGTCATCCCAGATGGCGTGATAGAGCGTTTCGGCAGCTTCGGCAAAGCGATAGCTATCGAGATGTTGTTCGATTTGACGGGCGGCAATGGCAAGCTGGCGAATCACCCAATGGTCGACTAACGTGTTGGGTTCAGGAGTGCCCTCGATACGATCAGTATCCAGTCGGCCGACAATGTACCGTGCAATGTTCCATAGTTTGTTGCAGAAGTTACGGCCAGCAACTACCTTGCCCAGGCTAAATGCTTGTGGCTGGGCAGCGCTGCGACTACTGATAATACCAAGGCGAAATGCATCTGATCCATATTCAGCGATAATATCCATAGGATTGATAACATTGCCTTTGGACTTGCTCATTTTTTGGCCGTGCTCATCGAGCACGAGACCATGCAAATAGACATGACGAAATGGCACCTGTCCAGTTCGATATAGGCCGAGCATGATCATGCGACTCACCCATGGGTAGAGGATGTCGCCTGCTGTTTCCATGACGTTTAGCGGATAGAAACGCTTGAGCTCTCCGTCTGTCAGATAGTCGGTGACAATATACGGCCATTGACCGCTCGAGAACCACGTGTCGAAGGTATCTTCTTCTCGACGGTATGTTGTACTATTCACAACGATGCTTTTCTGATCAATACGAGTGTCGTATATCCAGTCCTTGGGGTTGGTCGTGTTCTGAAAAGCTGGTATGGGGATACCCCAGGCGATTTGACGAGAGAGGTTCCAGTCACGTAGTTGGTCGAGGTATTGACACAATACCCTGCCCTTGCTCTCGGGGTAAAATGTAATCTCACCAGCTGTGATGGCTGCCTTGGCACGATCAGCTAGGTCGCGGACACGCAGGAACCATTGGTCCTTGATGAGTGGTTCGATGATAGTACCGCATTTGTAGCAGTGTCCGACGGTATGCTCTATTTGTTGTTCGCCGCGCAGTAGCTCTAGTGCTGAAAGGTGGGAAAGCACACGCTTACGTGCTTCTAGAATATCAACTCCCTCGAACTCAGGGGGTACGTTAAGCATGGTGCCGTCGTAGCCGATGACCTGGATAATTTCGAGATTATGACGTCTGCCAACCTCGAAATCATTGGCGTCATGAGCGGGTGTTATCTTGACAGCGCCTGTGCCAAATGAGAGATCGACATATTCGTCAGCAATAATAGGAATCTCACGGTCGACAATTGGCAGCAAAACGCGGGTGCCTATGAGGTGCTTGTAGCGTTCATCATTGGGATGAACAGCGATTGCGACATCGCCAAGCATCGTCTCGGGTCGCGTGGTTGCAACAATGATCTCCCCTACCGTGTCGTAGGTGGGATAGGCGATATGCCACAGCGTACCTGGTTCATTGCGATGTTCAACCTCAATATCAGAGAAGCTTGTTTGATGTTTGGTGCAATAGTTAACCATACGTTCATCGCGATAGATCAGATCGTCATCCCACATTTTTTTGAACGTTTCATAGACAGTATCGACGACCTTTTTGTCGAGTGTAAAAACATTGTGATCCCAGCTAGCCCCAAGCCCTAGGGAGCGCAGTTGCAGTTCAACATTGCCACGGTTTTGGGCAACAAAATCCCAAACTTGTGCATACAGCTCATCACGGCTAAACTGAAACCGTGTTTTGCCTTGCTTTTCAAGCTCTTTTTCGTAGACAACCCACGTCTCAAATCCAGCGTGATCAGCCCCGGGGATGAGGATCGCATCCCTGCCCTTCATCCGGTGGTAGCGGACGAGAATATCCTCGATACCATCGCCCAGTCCATGCCCAACATGGAGATTGCCGTTGGCATTTGGCGGGGGTAGCGCAATACTGTATGGCTCTCCCTGTCCTGTTGGGCGAAATGCGCCCGATGCCTCCCACATTGCGTAGATGTCAGGTTCAAAATTATTGGGTATGTATGTCTTGGGTAAATTCACTGTGGATGCCGCTCCTGGCAGATATAAAATGGCTAACTGTTGCAATAATGACGATTTTCACGTGTAAATTATTTCACAAAAGCAAAACACGCGTTTTCTCCCGAAACCGCTCTCTACCTCAGGGTTTGTTTCACACGTGTTTGTGTACTTCATAAGTATAGCACACCCTACGCCGACCTTCTAGTCGTACCTACAGCAAGCTGCACCAAGGAGAATCCTTGATGCAGTTCTATGATGTGGTGAGTGGGGGGCGAATAGGGCGGATGAGTTGATTAGTTGCGAATGTGGAGGGCGCGGAGTATTTGGTATAACTTGTAGGCGTAGAATGGCATCTTCTGGAGCGGATAATCCCAGGCACCGATGTGCGCGACGGGAGTGCCGCCAAATGATTGTTTGAACTTAGTAAATCCCGCCCATGGGTGATGCGGCTGATCAGGAGGAGCAATTCCATAGAGATCAAAAGCTATTTTGCCCATTTGTTTGGCATCCATGATCATATACGCGAGCAGGGCGGTGCCGGCAGCTAGCTTGCGATAGGTGTCATCGGCAGCAGCGTGGGCATAATACCTGGTTGTCTCTGTATCATAGGCAATAGCGGCTGCGATCGGGCTACCCTCAAACTCTGCAATGAACAATTTGGCAGCATGAAGAGGGAAGAGAGTGTTGGCTTGCGTGCGATAGTACGAGTCGCTGTGCGGAGTCATGTGATTGCGGTTTGCGACGCGGTGCATGAAGCCAAGGAATATGGTGATGTCATCAGGTCGGCGAGATGTGCGGATACTGATGCCTTTGGACTGAAAATTACGATATATATTGCGATTGTTTGGTTTCATATCGGCGAGAATTTGTTCACTGTCTCTCGAGAGATCAATAACTTGTGTATATTCGGGCTGCAGGTGGTTGTAGGTGACTTTTTGCCAGCCGAGCTTCTTCATCTCTGTAGCTGACACCATGCCAAGCGGCTCAACTCGTACGAAGGTAACGTCTCGTTCCTTGCCGGCGGCAATAATAGCTTCAAGTGCACGGGGGAGGGTGGAGCGGTCATGAATGATTGGTCCGTAGGGGGCGTAAAGGCGTGTATTGAGCGTTCCTCTCTCCAGTGTGGCGAGGTACGACCAGCCATCTCCATGATCGGTGACAATTTGGCGTCCAAGTGCTTGCTGAAATGCCGCCCATGAATCACTTTGCAGAAAATGTGTCATGAGTTTAGTATACTCGATCCTTATGTCAAGTGCTCGGTTTGCTTCTCGTAGCATCCATGAGGGTTGGTCAACGAGACAAGTATCATCGATACCAGAGAAACCATGAGAAATATTGTTGTACATAATACAACTAGTGATCGATAGACACGGCACCTTGACGGTAGACAATGATTTGTCCGTTGTCCTCAAAACCGATGATTGTCGATGGCGGACGCTCGCCGAGATCACCACCGTCGACATAGAAATCGACTTGGTCGCCGAAGTATTTGATGGCTTCATCGATCGTGCTTGAAGTATGGAGTCCCGGGGGATTAGCACTGGTGGTCATGAGGGGGCCGACGTTGCGTAGTAGCCTTGTCAATGGCTCGTGAGCAGGGATGCGCACAGGGAGGCTCTGCCGATCGGCGCGGATGGACATAGGCACATCAGACGCATTAAGTATGACACTGAGTGGATTGGGCCAATAGAATTGTGCACGTTTGAGATCTGCGCTATCAAACCCGAGATTAGCCAGCTGATCAATTGAGGCTGCGATGAGCGTACCTGGTGGATGATCACGGTGCTTGATCTGATATAGCTTCGCGATGGCTAAGAGGTATGTGGTTGGTGCGACGAGGCCGTATACGGTATCGGTAGGGATGACACCGACTCCGCCTTGTTGAAGGATAGCGATGAGCGCTGGATCATCGAGAGAGGTAAATTTACGGACCATCGTTGGATACCTGCGCACTGCGACGATTCATCATAGAGAGGCTGGGTAGCACCTCGAGTTCATAGGGGTCAGTGGCGGCTAGTCGTTGCGTCTCATAGTAGCCGAGTGCGGCAACCATGGCGGCATTGTCAGTGCAAAGCGTGAGCGGCGCGTACTCTATAGCGATAGGTAAGCGAGAGGATAATTCGTGTCTGAGGGCAGTGTTGGCTGCGACACCACCAGCGATAACAACAGAGGCGGGCGCATAGTCATGATAGGCGCGCTCGGTCTTGTCGACGAGTGTCTCGACCGCGACGCGCTGGAAGCTGGCGGCGAAATCATGCCTCTGAGAGGCCGTCAGACGGCCTGAGAGCTCATATGAGGGAAAACTCGTGTCCACGCCTACTTCGCGCTGAACGGCCCGTAGAACGGCTGTTTTGAGGCCTGAGAACGAAAACGCATATGGTTCATCAAGACGTGCTTTGGGCAACTGATAGGCCTGGTCATCCCCCTCGCGCGCTGCTTGACTGATCGATGGTCCTCCAGGGTAGGGGAGACCGAGGATTTTGGCGACTTTGTCAAATGCCTCGCCAACCGCATCGTCACGGGTCTGACCGAGGAGTTCATAGTCGCCGTGTCCCTGAAATAGCACGAGTTGCGTATGTCCGCCTGACACGATAAGCGCCAGGAGGGGAAATTGGGGTTGCGCTTGAGGGAGCGTAAGAGAAAGAGCAGGGGACTGATCAGTGATGAAATTGGCGTAGACATGTGCTTCGACGTGATGGATAGGGTAGAGCGGTTTGTCGTGGATGATCGCGAGGGTGCGCGCAGCCAATGTGCCGACCAGTAATGAGCCAATTAACCCTGGTGCATAGGTGACGGCGATTGCATCGATATCATCCCAAGTACACGCGGCGTCGCCAAGGGCTTTTTCGACAACTGGGCCGATGGCTTCGATATGACTGCGGGCGGCTATCTCTGGCACCACCCCACCATATGCAGCGTGGATATCAATCTGTGAACTAACGACATGACTGAAAAGCCGGTGCCCATCTTGCACGATGGCGGCAGCGGTATCATCGCAGCTACTTTCGATTCCCAGAATCTTCATTCTGCCTAGTATACCTCTGTTGTTAGATAATTTCTAGGGTCGTAATGGTATTATATAAAATAACCGATGTATACGAAAAAAGGAGAAAAAGCTATGACCGAAAGCGATGTGGGGAGATCACAACAGTCATCAGGAGCAAAAACCAAGTATAGGCGAGCGCTGACATCATTGGTAGCTTTGCGGCATGGTCGACCCGGTAGCAAGTTACGATGTATCGTCGTGGCTGGAGACTATGGTACGGGCACGGTAGTACGATTAATTGCTGAGCTACTCAGTGAGGCCGGTAAAGACGTTGTGGAGATTACTCCAGAAAGTTCTGATGCACGCTATCAGCATGACATGCGTGTTTTTCAGCGTGAATTAGCTGAGGCTCAGATGGCCAAGGCGCATTATGTCGTTATAGAAGTTACCCAGTCGTTTATTAACATGATGGCACACATGACTATTCGGCTTGACACTGTCGTGGCGTTGACCGACTGTCCTGCTGCTCGAGAGCTGATCAAACAGCCTCTCAAGCATGTTGTAGCACCTTGCGGCATGGAGGTTCCTGGTGTTGAGGTGCACAATGTGATGACGTTTGGTCGTGATGAACAGGCCGACATGAGAGCTCAGCAGCTCAAGCAATACCGCAAGGGAACAGAGGTAACGTATAGTATTGATCAACATGACGAAGTGATGGTAGCCACTCATCTCCTGGGGTGGCGAAATGCCGGCCTGGTGGCTGCAGCGCTTGCTGTTGCCTACGTGCTTGGAGTGAAGCCTGAGGATTTCGGCGAGGCAGTGGCTAATGTTGAGTCTATACCAGGGAACCTCCAGTATCTTGATGCGCCACACCTTGCATTTTCAGTCATCACCGATAGTGGCATGACACCGGTTGTGATCGAAAATTCGCTTGAAACAGCTCGTGCGATTGCTCGACGGCGAGTCATCGTAGGCCTTGCTGCGTCAGTCGATAATGAGCGACTTGCACAGTACAAAAAAGACATCGATCGACTGATCTATGTAGGGGAAACTGACCTTGCTGGCGTAACTAGGGTTCATGATGCCGATGAAGCTGCTCTTGTTGCTATGCGCGCTGCCAAGCAGGACGATCTCGTGTTGCTGCTTGGCAGCGCCTTTGTTGAGCGTGATGCCGATGGACACACGGTGGCTGAAAGGATGGCAGGTATTGACGCATGAACCTCAAGGTAGTACTGAAAAAACTCATTCCAATAGGAATGTTTCAGAGATTAGCGCCGGCCTATCATTATCTCGAAGCTCGTGTTGCTAGTCAGCGTTATGGCAATCCAGCTCGAGAATTGCATGTTATTGGGGTGACAGGAACAAATGGCAAGACGACGACCTCATTTATGATTCATCGTATGCTCGTCGAGGCTGGCTACAATGTAGCACTTATGACAACGGTTGGTAACGGTGTTCGCCATGATATTCAACCACAAGTTGCTCATATGACAACCGTCTCAGCGCCGGAGCTACAGCGTCGCTTGCGAGATTTTTGTCGGCAGGGTGCCGAGTGGGTTGTGCTCGAGACGACCAGTCACGCATTAGCCCAACATCGTGTGTGGGGAGTGCCCTATGAGATAGCCGTGATGACCAATGTGACGCATGAGCATCTCGACTATCATGGTACATTTGAGCGATATCGTGATGCGAAGCGTCGATTATTTCAAATTGCGGCACGACATGGGCGGCGCTTTGGTGTGGTCAATGCCGATGATCCATCGGCGCATTATTTTAGCCGAGAAGTTCCGCGCTCGATCACCTATGGTATTCAGCACGGTGAATTGCGTGCACGCGATATCAAGCAAGGGGCAAAGGGCAGTCGATTTCGAGCGGTCATTGACGGCGACGAGTATGATATCACCTGTCAAATCCCGGGGGAGTTCAATGTCAGTAATAGTCTTGCAGCGGTGGCGGTCGGCCGCGAGCTTGGTCTGACTCGCCAGCAGATTGAGTCGGGTATTGCTGCACTCAAAGAGGTAGAGGGGCGCATGAATACGATCAGCGAAGACCAAGCTTACGGGGCGGTTGTGGATTTTGCGCATACGCCTGATTCGTTTGAGCGGCTTCTTGGCGACCTCAGGCGCTCTACACAGGGCAAGCTCGTTGTTGTGTTTGGATCGGCCGGTCGCCGCGATGAAGCCAAACGCGCTATCCAGGGCGAAATAGCTGGCACATACGCTGACGAAGTTGTTCTGACCGAGGAAGACGACCGCGATGTCGATGGGCATGAAATCCTCGAGATGATCGCTAGCGGTGCGCAAAAAGCTGGCAAAATTCGCGGCAAAAACTTATTTCTTATCCTCGACCGTACCGAAGCGATACACACTGCTGTCACACGCGTTGCCAGTGCTCAGGATACGGTGGTATTTCTGGGTAAGGGACACGAAAAAACGATCGAACGCGCCGATGGCGAGCATCCTTGGAACGAGCTCGAAACTGTTCGCCAAGCGATCCGCGCTCATCGCAGCAACACGTGAAATAGGTGATATATTTCATTGACTCCACCACAAGATGGTTCTTTACAGATCAATGAGCGTTAATCAAGTGTGAGAGAGATGCAGCGGATGAAGCCGCCGCCTTTGGAGAGTTCGGTGATGGATTGAGGGAGGACGGTGAGGCCATGATGACGCAATTGCTTGGCGAGATCGGGCGCGGCTGAACTCATGATGACTGTTTCGCCTGTCGATACGAGGTTACACGCGAACCCTTGCTTGGCTTCCTCGAGTGATACGGGGATTTTTTCGACCAGGTCGAAATTCTCGAGCAGGGCTCGACTCTCTGGCACAAACGCCTCAGGGCAATACGCAATCAAGCCTTTTTGGCCATCGCGCGGCTCACGAATTACCGCCAGTGCGAGATCGAGGTCATAGAAGAAGCTGTCGGGCCATCTCGTCACGGTATTGATCATTGGTTTTCCGTCGCGATCTGTCTGAGGAATAGTTTGGAGCTGGATGCGACGATAGCCGAGCGTATCAGCGGCAAAGCTTTGAGCGGCCTCGTCGCTGCGGTACTGACTACCGCAAAACAGCCAATTGCCACAGGCAAGCGCGTCGCCCTGACCACTAAATTTGTGATTATCGGGGACATGAATAACTGTTTTGCCAAGTCGCTTGAGGGCTGCTTCGGCATGTGCCTCCTCGCTGGCACGAGCACGCGGCAAGCGGGCAAGCACTGCCGTATCACCGCGTACGAGCCCCCAGTTAGCAGTATAGACGCCATCTTGGCTATTCGCGGGGGAATCGATATGCTCTATAGCGATACCAGCCTGCTTGAACGCTGCGCGTATTTGGTAGTGTTCGGTCTGTGCCAGAGATTGATCGACAGACTCGTCGGTGTAATAGGGATTGATCGCTTGATTATTGGTGAAGTGGCGGGCATCAGACATGAGCATAGAGCGATTGATCATGCGGTCTCCTAGTAGTATGATTCGTGATGGATTTTGAAGTAGGCACGTTTGACGAGCTTCTCTATATAGCGGGTCCATAACTTTGCTCTGAGCGGCCGCACAGGCACGTTATACGCCCCCACATATTCGGTAATGTGCGAGCTAAAGCTGGTTTTGAAGACGCCAATACCGTGATAAGGGTGAGTCGTATCGCTTAGTCGTGCTGCCGGGGGTGCGCCGAAGAAATCATACTCTTTGATACCAGTGCTATTGAGCCATTCGATGATCGTCCAGTGCAGCAAATGACCGACACCAGGCGCTGTCTTGGAGCGGCGCGAGCCGCCGTCTTTGTAAATTGCCTTAGTGCCATATGTCATGACATATGCACCGGCCAGGAGCTGGGAGTCGTGGTAGGCAAAAAACAGCTTGCCCTGACCGGCTTGTTCGTAGTGCTGATAAAAATCCTGGTAATACTCCCGCGAGCGAGTGGCAAATCCGGCGTCTTGGGCCGTTTCGATATAGAGGTTGTACATCTGTGAAATGTTGTGGTCGGTACAGGGGACAGACTCGACAGTGACTCCGGCTTTTTGCGCCTGACGAATAGCGCGACGGCCGCGCTGAGGCAGGCTCATCATTACATCTTGGAGATCACCGCCTGTGTCGACTGTTACCGTAGCAACATTTGGCTGAATAGCCCGAGTCGGCAGGAGGCTGAGGTGATGCAGATCAGTAGTTTTGTCTAGGTCAGGCTCGATCTTGATCGAGAAGACACCGTTGCTTCTAGCAAATTCGGATAGCTCGGGCAGGAGTGCCGACAGCTGCTCGCGACTTGCCACGCCTGGGCCTTTGGGAATATACCAAACAGCGCCAAAGAGCGGAATGCGTTTTTCGAGTGCCAATATCGCGAGACTGTCTGCTCGGATATACCGTGGTATCCAGCCGCCATAACGTTGTTTAAGTTCGGCAAAGATCGACCCCTGAAGTATATGTCCGCCATCAGGGTTATTGATCACGAGATCATCCCAGTGGGCAACTTGCGCATCATCTGCAAAACAAATAGTCATCGTGGCTATTATACCAAGATGACTATTGATGTGCGAAAGATTTGTTACTGAGCAATAGGGTGCTTAGGATGCTCAAAATTGTAAGCGTGGATTTTTGCCTGTAGTATATGGGTTGTATCTGCTGGGAGCTCACCAAATGTTGTCACTGGGTAGATCTCTGTTGATCCGTCATCAAATCTCACAGCTACTTTTGCAGCGCCATTGCCGACCATTTGCCGAAGAGCGATAACATCTTCTTTGGTATCTGCTTCCTTAGCAAGCTGTCGGGCTGCATCATAGTCTTCAGGTGTAATGATTGTTGTGGGGGTAAGTGTTTCCATACTCTCATATTAGCATAAACATGATAAAAAGTCAATATGCTGTTATGAAATGAAATTGGCACTCGGGCCTTGCAAGTGCCAACTTTTTTGGGTACAATCGAGAGTGATATCTAATATAAACGGAGGAATTACCCATGAGTTCACCTATCAAGCCTCTGGCAGATCGTATAGTCGCTGTGCGCGAAGCTGCTAAGACTCAGACTGCCAGCGGCATCTATCTGCCAGAAACTTCCAAGGAAAAACCAGTGGTTGCACGCGTCGAAGCCGTCGGCCCAGACGTAAAACACGTTAAACCTGGCGATAAGATTGTCTACAAAGAGTATTCGACAACGGAACTCAAAATCGACAACACCGAATACCTGATTGTAAAAGAAGAAGATGTCCTCGCGACAGTATAGGAGATATAGATATGAGCAAAAAAGTGTTTTATGACGAAGATGCCCGCGAGCGCGTACTTGGCGGCGCCAAGGCCCTGTTTGATGCCGTCAAAGTGACCTATGGTCCCAAGGGACGTAATGTGGTCATCGCCAAAGGTTACGGCGGTCCGACAGTTACGCACGATGGTGTGACGGTAGCAGAGAGCGTTGATCTGCCCGAGCAAGACGACCAGACTCTTGGCTACAAAGTCGGTGCCGAGCTAATCAAGCAGGCTGCTAACAAGCTCAACAAAGTTGCGGGTGACGGTACCACGACCGTGACGGTGCTGACGTATCACATTCTCAAAGAAGCCAATCGCTTGATTGCGGCTGGCCATAATCCGATGGAGCTACGTCGTGGTATCGAGGCGGCGGGAGCCGAGATTGTCCGAGCACTCGACAAAATGAGCGAGAGTATCGAGGGCAAGCGCGACCGCGTGGCCGAAGTTGCGACGATTTCAGCTGGTTCCGAAGAGATCGGCACATTAATCGCAGATGTTATCGAAAAAGTTGGCAAAGACGGTGTGGTCACTGTCGAAGCTGGTCAGGGTCTCGAGCTCGAGGCCGAGGTTGTCGAAGGATTTAGCCTCGACAAAGGTTGGGTCAGTCCGTTCTTTGTCACCGACACCGGTCGCCAAGAGGCAGTATACGAAAAACCGGCTATCATCATCACTGACAAAAAAATCTCAAGCGTACAAGATTTTCTACCGATGCTCGAAAAACTAGCCCAAGCTGGCAAAAAAGACGTTGTCTTGATCGCCGACGAAGTCGAAGGCGAGGCATTGTCGATCCTGGTGCTCAACAAACTAAAAGGGAGTTTCAACACCGTTGCTGTCAAGGCGCCAGCATTTGGCGATCGTCGCAAAGAGATCATGGAAGATATCGCAGTCCTGACTGGCGCTACTGTCATATCCAATGAGCGAGATATGACGTTTGAAAACGTCGGCCTCGAAGTCATCGGTACGGCTCGCAAGGTCATCGTCGGCAAAGATGAGACCACTATCATCGAAGGAAGCGGCAAGGCAAGCGATGTCAAGGCGCGTATTGCGCAGATCAGCTCTCAAGCTAATGTCACGACGAGTTCGTATGAAAAAGACCAGTTCGACAAACGCGCTGCAGCTCTTGGCGGCAAAGTCGCGGTTATCAAAGTCGGCGGCGCGACCGAGACAGAGATCGATGAGAAGAAATTCCGAGTCGATGACGCAGTCGCTGCCACCAAAGCAGCTCTGGCCGAGGGTATCGTACCTGGCGGCGGCGTGACGCTCGTCAATCTCGCGGCCACGATCAAAGATGCGGGTCACGATAGCATATCGGCTGGTCGTCAAATTCTCAAAAACGCGCTCAAGCAACCGTTCCTTCAGATCACTGCTAACGCAGGTCTTAATAGCGAAGCTTTGCTTGCTCAAGTTGAGTCAGGCAAGAGCGGTATGGGTATCGATGTCAATGCACCCGACAAGGGCTTGATCGATGTCAAATCGGCCGGCGTCATCGATCCAACTCGCGTCACCAAAGAAGCGGTCCAAAATGCTGTCTCGATCGCTTCGACAGCCGCCACCATGGGCGCGCTCGTCGTCGAAGTTCCCGAGAAAGAAGCAGCCGCTCCTGTCGGCAGTATGCCTGGCGGTATGGGTTATTAACCGACGCCACACTAAAAAAGAGGTCGCCCACAAACGGCCTCTTTTTTATGCCATGAGCTATTCCTGCTCAGGAGGTCCGACGCAGTCAAGTTTTGGTTGAACAGCATCTATCTTGTCTTTGAGGCTTGGATCACTTAACCTTTCATCAAGATAAGACCGACTAGCTGCCCGTAGTTGTGCGCCTATAGTGGTATCATCTACCAAGGCTATACCAATCAAGTCAGCAAATAGATGCTCAGGCAGCCGCAGACTAACGTTATGATCATGCGCCCGGCGTTCATTAATCGTCGATTTCTCGTGCTGGAGATAGTCATAAATTTTGGGGTTGATGGGATCGGCTAACTTATCTACAGCGCGCAAGTTAGCGGCACGCATGACCTCGAATGGAGGTGTACTTGTGATCAAAGCCAGAGCTTCTTGAAGTGTGGTTTGGTCTGGGCTAAGAGGCACGAGCGACACTCGACATGGAGCTGCATGATCTAAAGGCGTAAAACGCGGAAGATATAATGAGGTCTCGGGCTTATCGGTCATTGCATCTAATTGATCGCCAAAATAATCACCCAGTGAGTTAAGTGCGACCCGAGCGAATTCCTCCACAGTAATTCGTTGACGTTCGACTTCCGGCCACACGTAGCCCCATTCGTACTCAGTGAGGGGGAGTATCGCAGTAGACTCGCGATCATGGGTATTAAGCTTTTCTGTCATTAATCCTTCCTTTCTGGTTATTGCCTACTGGAATCATACAAGACTGACAGCGAGATGAGCTATTCAAAATGGCTGATTATTTTTGACAAATAACACACGCGTGTGGCATGATGAGATATGGAATATATGGATTATAAATTAATTGGACTATCAAATCGTGACAAAAGGGTATACGAGGCACTGCTTCAGAGCCCACAAGCTTCTGTTCGTCTGATTGCAGAGATGACGGGTATCAACCGTGGCAGTGTTTTTGAATCTATCAAGGCACTAGTGGGAGCGGGACTGGTAACGCATGTCCAAACAGGCGAGCGCAAGCGATACTCGGCTCAAGACCCAGAGATGATTCACGAGATTATCAATGACAAGCGCCGCGCTCTCCGTGATATGCATGGCATAACCGATCGTTACATTAAGTCGCTGGCACTTGAGCGCGACGACCCAAGTGCATTTCAGTTTGCATCGTTTTACGACGGAGATGAGGGGCTAGCGCATATTCTCAGGGACGTCCTCACAACTGCTCGACGAGATGGATTCAGTGACTATTATTCTATCTCCTCACCACGAGTGAGCGAGCATTTGTACAATAACTTTCCGAGGTATAGTAGTGAGCGGGTAAAAATGGGCTTGGGAGTGAAGGTCATTGGGTTAGGTAAGCCCTTGCGCAAGCAACGAGATTTTGTAGAACGGCGAATACTGCCTGGCGATGGACACGACACAGGGGTATATTCGATTATCTATGGAAACAAAGTGGCGATTGCGACAGTTGACCAATATAGGCACGCCAGCGGTATTATTATCGATAACACTGGCGTGGCAGCGCTCCAAAAAATACTCTTTGAGCAGACATGGGATCGATTGGGCTATGATTGCGGGTGAGAGAGGAAGTCGATCTCTTTGATGATGTCCAGCAGGGCTTGAGCGCGGCGGGCTTCGTCGGTGATTTGTTTGGCGACTTCATGGGCGGGGCCGACTAGGGATTTGTCATCTGTCGAGCGGATAAGCAGGAGATAGGTATCGAATTTTTCCTCCGCGGGAACATCAAGTTTTTCGATCAATGGGCGTAACTCGACGATTGCGTCATGTTTGACATCCTCAAGCTCGCTACTAGTAGCGGTGGTGTCTGAAGAATTGACTGAACTCGATGTATTGACAGGAATTGTTTCGGAGGCAGAATCGTTCTCGTTATCAATCGGCAGGGGGGTGCTGATGAAGTCGGGGATCGAAGAAGCCGTCCCATCGGCAGCCGATGGACCTGATGCGGCGCTATCGCTTGGAGTATCGCTGTCTCTTGATGAAGCCACAGACTCAGTAGCAGTACCGACAGTCGCAGCTGCGACGTTTGCCTCTTCGTTGATGCCGGCGAGTACTTTGGCAAGTTCCTGATCGTCACTAATTGTTTGCTGAGTTTGCTCCGGTTGAACGTCCATATCCACCCCTATAGATTAATTCGCTTATACTTTTCTCATAGTGTATCATAGACATAAGAACTATGGCAAGAATTGGGGGCAAACTATGTTAGACGATGAGAATGTATTACGACAACGTGACTCAAAAGGCGCGCTCGGAGTGGCCGCTGCTGAGCCGGATCAGCTCGGGTATGATGCGCAAGTTGTCGATAGTGAACATGATGGCCGTGAACTGCGTTCTGTAGTGGTGACTGGTATGGGGGGGTCGGCGCTGGCGGCTGAACTTGTCAAGTCATGGCTTGGGAGCGAGCTTGCTCTGCCGTTTGAGATCATACGTACCTATACTTTGCCTGCATATGTCGATGAACATACACTCGTGATCGCCAGCAGTCACTCGGGTAATACTGAGGAGACGATCGCTTGCCTCGAGGAAGCGTCGCAACGCGGCGCTCAAACTGCGGTAATCGCCACCGGGGGGGTGCTTTGTGAGATAGCGCGCGAACGACAAATAGCACGAGTTGCATTTCCGGGTGATACGCAGCCGCGTATGGCGATGTTTTATAATCTGCGGGCACTGCTGGCGCTACTGGTGCATTTCGGGCTCATGGATACGGTACGTTATGACGAGGTGGCGAGTGTCAAAGATTGGCTGGTAGATCAGACCCAATCATGGCTGCCAACAGTCACGACTGATGCCAATTACGCCAAACAAATTGCACTGATGGCGGCGGGCAAGACGCCAGTGTTCTATAGTGGTCATCTATCGTTCCCAGTCGCGTACAAGTGGAAAATTAGCTGGAATGAAAATGCCAAAAACGTGGCTTTTTGTAATCAACTGCCAGAGTTTAACCACAATGAATTTATGGGCTGGGCGTCACATCCGATCGAAAAACCATTTGCCGTCTTTGATCTCGTGAGTAGCTATGAGCATCCGCGTATTCTAAAACGCATCGAGTTGACCGATCGACTTCTCAGCGGCAAACGCCCCAAAGCTCAGCGTATCGAGCTCGCTGGTGACAGCATCCTGCGCCAAATGCTTTGGGGTTGCGTGCTGGCAGACTTCGCCAGCATTTATACCGCAATTCTCAACGGCGTCGACCCAACACCCGTCGATCTAATCGAGAAATTCAAGAAAGAACTAGGAAGTTAGCTCAGTGATAATAGCTTCGCTCATGTCGTTTAAATCACGCTGAACAGGTACGCCCAGTTCCTCGCAGACTTCTTCCATATATGTTTGGTTGCCCCCTTGGTACCGTTGGTCAACTCCAAACACAAGCTTAATTGCAGGGTTATAGTCCTTCCAGCCAGCTACACGGCCTAGTTCTATGCGCGTAGTCTGGGCGTAAGCTCTACCAGGAGTGCCGTATTCTTGAGCGGCTAACCAAAACGCAATCACGCCCATATCGCGAGCGAGGCGTAAATAGCGCCTTTCCCAGGGATTTTGCTGGCCAGACTCGAGCCATTGGGAAGGTTGAGTGTATAAATCATCTTGCCCGCGCGGTGATACGATATCGGCATTTGCCCCGAGTGTACGCAAGCGCTCGGCGACCCCTGCTTGCCAGTCATACGTGCCCTGGACGGGGCCAGCCAAGAACACGACAGGGCGTGTCTGTGTTTCAATATGACGAGGCGGGTATATAAATTCGGTCACACTCCGATTCTATATGAAGTCAGTGGCCAACTCAAGATTTATGCTTATTATTTATTCCGTCGTCGATCAATCACAAATCTGTATATCAGCACCGGAACTGCGAGCAGGGCAAGAGGAGTAAATACCCAGAGTAAGAATTCGAAGAATGAACGCACAGGGTCAATATATGAACCCGAGGGGCGTGACTAAAAAAGATACCGACAGTCAACATCATCCACGTCATAACATTTTCGTACATAGTAGCTAAAAATCCTGCTAGTAAAATAACGTTGGACCACTTTCTTGTCAGTAGAGCACCAAAGCCCGCTGCGATTAATGTGACAACTATCCATCAATACGTATCCGAAATTGAATGGATTGGACCTCGTATACTCACATCACTAGCACTAAGACAGCCAATGAGCATACCCTCGCAAATTGCAATGATTGCCAACCATACGACAAGTCTATTATTTTACGTGATGGAGTAGAAGAGAGGCTGCTCATTCTATCAGACATCTATTTCCGTACTGCTCGCCGATATCTCACGAGCGAAACAATTGAAAGTATGAAACCGATGACGAGTACTATGTCTGCCATACCTATCAAATATTTAAGCTTGTCTGTATATGGCCAGATTGACATGTATAGAAGGCTGATTACGGCAGAATATATGTGCAAGGTGGCAGGAATAAAAAGTACAGCAGTAACTAATCGGGCGTTGCCAGAGGTAAACGTAAAACTAATCCCACCCATAAAAATAAAGATACACGAAATCATATTGACAATATCGCTGGGATAATACGGTAGACCTTGACTGGAGTTCGAGAAGTAGATAACCGCAAACATAATATAGATTGCTGCTGTGCAGAATAAGATACCTAGTGGCATGCGAAGCCAGGTAAGGTTGCGCGGTTGTGGTGCATTTGTTGGTTTCTGGTAATTTTTCATACTTGTAATATACCATATGCTCTTTGGTCTATACAGCTTCTTGTAGCACCATTGACATACGAGTGCATAAACTGATAAAATATATCCGCTAATCACTTGATTGGCGCACCTCAACAACTCGAAAGGTCAGGTGGCAGAGATGCTACGTTGGTTGACACGCGGTCCGTTGTGGATCGTGACAGTGGCCCTGGGAGCTCTCATCGCTGTGTGTGCGGGAGTACCGATTGTGGCGCGAGCTACAAGTGGGTACCCGGCGTTCTGCGATCTCGACACCCCGAAAGATGTGCACACTGACATCGGAAGAGCGTTGCCAGTCATATTCACGCACGGCATTCGCGGACATGCGAGCGACTGGGAACAAAAGTATCCCAGTAAAGCCTCTATGCTTACTCGTATGAGTGAGCTCAGTGGTGCCACGCTAGCCTATCGTCATGAATATGCTTTTGCGAATGTTGGCGAAGAAGGCAGAAAACTTGCCAAAGCCGTCAACTGCCTTGCCAAAATCTCCAAACAAAACGGAGGTCCAGGCAAGGTAGCGCTGGTAGGGTTCTCGCTCGGTGCGCGGATTTCGCAGGTAGCGGCCGCCAAGGCTGATGCCGGGACGGTCGACTACGTGGTGACGATTGCACATGCCAATGTGCCGTTTTTCAAGATCAAGGAAGCGTTCCCGAAAGACACGACAGTCCGTGCCGTCGCTGGAGAAATCATCAATGTCTACTACAACAAAGGCAACGAAGTTGGCCGCTTGTCGTGGAAGGGCGATGGCGGTGGTATGCCAGATGGCGTATCAGTCAAAGACGCTACTAGGCTTTACACCGATAACCCTGACCAGGGTGGCGGCAAATTCGTCGTAACTTGCGAGCAGCGCATGAAGCGAGTGCCATGGTGGCAGCTCAACTCGGTGTTTTACCGTGGCAAGCTGTACGGCTTCGACGGCAACGGCCGCGACGAGTGCCTACACGGTAATCTGCTCAAGAACACGCGGGTGCAAGACCAAGTGGTCGACGGACTACGGCGGTACATAACAACATTGCCTGTGCCAACACCGCACCCAACGCCAACTGGTACGGCTACCCCAACCCCAACTCCAACAGCGGGTAGCGATTGCCGTACTATGCCGCAGGTTCCAACCGCGGGGCCATCAGGCGTGTATGACAGTTTGCCCACGAGGGCAGGCGATGACATGATTTGTGTCGGAAGTCTGCGGCTAGTATTGCCCGACCCATGGTTTGCAGCGAACGATCCAGGCCACACTACTGGCCTAGCTCTCAATCCGCCCGATGAGTACCCCGGCCCAGAAACCAGCGGCATCACTATATGCACATATGATCCCGCTGTATCAGATAGATGCACATCGATGCCGGGTAGCCCACACTGGCAAAAGGACAATAACAACAAGATTCTGGACGGAGTGCAGTCAGACCGGCATTGGGTCACGAGCGAGCAGTCGACAAACTTCTTCCAGGAGGCATGGTGCTTCGACAGCAAGGGGGTATGTGTCTGGATTGGATGTTCATCTGACAATATTTTGCCTGATCTCGCGGCTGCCCGTAGGTCACTAGGTGCCTTGATCGCTACGGCGTGGTGGGTCAAGGGATAAACCGCAGCCCGTCGCAGGAAATGCTGAATACGCTCTCTTGCGGCGGGCTGGTTTAATTTGTTGTCAACTTGATTAAGAAGCTTAAAAAAGAACTACGAGAGTAGCTTATTGATAACCAAGGAATAAACCGCAGGCTTGTCCTATATCTATCTATCTAGTGATATTGCCGCAGCGACTCAATAGGATTTTTGCGGGCAGCGCGAATAGCGGGGTAGAGTCCAAATACCAGGCCGACGATGAGCGCGATGCCAATACCTATCGCGACAATCCACCATGTAAAAGCTGGACGAAAAGCGAAAAATGTACTGGCAATGAGGGCAGCCAGATAACCAACTGCTACCCCTGCGAGTCCACCCACTAAGCTAATGATGAGGGATTCGGTCATGAATTGGCTGACAATATTGGTATTGGAGGCGCCAACAGCTTTTCGGAGACCTATCTCACGAGTTCGCTCCGCCACGCCGACGAGCATGATGTTCATAATGCCGATACCACCAACCACTAGAGAGATAGCCGCAATGGCAGTCAAAACGCCAGCAACACTTCGAAATAATTGACTCGTTGGATCCGCGACCTGAGAACCGTGGAGGATGATGTAGTCCTGCTCGCCACTATGATTCTTGGCAAGTATAGTATCTGTGGCTTGTACAATACGTCCAAGACTATCGTTATCCTTGGCTCGAATATTAATTTGTTGAAGCTGCGAAATACCATTATTGAATAGTTTGCCACTTTCGAGGCTCAAAATAATGGCTCGATCAAAATCAACATTATTGTAGTTGACTGGATCATTGGTTCTTTGGAGGATACCGATCACGGTGAAGGTCTGACCGCGTAACTCAAAGGTCTGGCCGATTGGCACCTCAGTGCCAAAAAGGTCAACCGCCAATTGGCCGCCGATGACGGCGGTATTGATATTCGTAATACTATCGATGAACTGTCCTTCGCGCAGGGGTAAATTAACCGTTTGAAGAAATGATGGCGTAGTGGCAAACACAACATTACTCTTTAGGGACGCCAATTTTGTCTTTGGCGATCCAGTGATGGTCATGATTGGTGCGGCAGCTTCAACCCCCGGAATACTGGCAATCGCCGCGTAATCTTTTTCGGTCAAAGTGCTAGTACTAAAGGATTGCTGGACGACATAGTCAGATAGGCTGCTCGTGCCGTGTTCGGGCAAACGGGGGCGCACTACAGCGATGTTGCCGCCGATCGATTCGACCTGATGAGAAATGATACGGCTGACACCAAAACTCAATGCGAGAATTGTCGTCACACTTGCTACGCCGATTGTGACACCGAGGACAGTGAGTAGGGTGCGGCTACGGGTTGCTCGCAGTGAATCGTAGGCCATCGAAATATGCTCAAATACTAATGGTCTGCGCATTATCGCTTACTCCTCTTGCGTGATGATACTGGTTGGGCGGCGGTAGATTTATGGCGGCGTTTGCGGATAGTTGGGGCAGATTTGCCAAGCGGAATTTTCTCAGTCATGGGTGGCGGCAGGGTTGGATTGCCAGTATCGCTATCAATTCTGCCATCAAGCATCTTAATGATACGAGTCGCGTAGCTTGTGAGGTTTGGATTGTGCGTTACCATGATGATGGTATTGCCGCGCTGGTGTAGTTCTGACAGTTCTTCCATGATGACGTGGCTGGAACGACTGTCGAGATTGCCGGTGGGTTCGTCAGCAAGAATAATTGAAGGATTGTTGACGAGGGCTCGAGCGATTGCAACGCGCTGCATTTGGCCTCCTGAGAGTTGCCAGGGCATGTAGTACTCCCGCTCAGATAGATGGAAGTTTTTGAGGATGGCACTGGCTGCTTCGAGACGTTTGTACTTGCGCATCCCGCTATAGGTCAGGGGCAGGGCGACATTCTCGACAACGTTAAGACGATTGATGAGATTGAAACTCTGAAACACGATACCGATTTGCTCGCTACGGATACGAGCATGCTGGCTTCCGGATAGTCGCTCGACACTCTTGCCATCAAGATAATACTCACCATCATCAGAGCGATCCAATAGCCCGAGAATATTGAGTAGAGTTGTTTTGCCACAACCGCTCGGCCCCATAATAGTGACGAACTCACCTTTTTCAATCCGAAGATCGACCTCATCGAGGGCGTTATGCTCTGCGTCACCAATACCATACCGTTTGGTGAGCGCTTTGAGCTCTATAGCCGGTGTCTTTTTGCGAGTTGCCATGTTGCTATCCGTATTATAGAGATGATTTTCGTCAAAATGCAAGCATAACAGCCAACATTACACGATGTCAAAAACGCAACTTTGGGATATTCGCTATTCGAAGTATAATATGAAGCATCTGGAGAGGTGTCCGAGTGGTTGAAGGAGCACGCCTGGAAAGTGTGTAAGCGTCTAAACCGCGCTTCGGGGGTTCGAATCCCCCTCTCTCNNTCGAATCCCCCCCTCTCCGCCAAGATACGCGGGAACTCGAGATGTAAAAGTCATATCTTTTTCTAATAGTTATTCTTAACAACAAAACGCTACATATAGCGTAGTAAATAGTACAATGCACACCACAAGGTGTTAGTCACAGAAATCATCCAGAAAGTCTTAAAAAAACACTTGAAAGCGCTTCTGGATATAGCGTATAGTGGCATGCAGAACACGCTACAGGGTAGAGTGGTTTAGCAAACAGACATGCCGACAGAGTAGGAGATCATCAAGCCCTTTCATTGAGAGAAGAGGGGTTGCTTATTCTGTTCGGGGTAGCTTGCGGTGAATACAAACTAACAGAATAGGGAATAATATAATGAGCGACATCCACGTAGTCAAACGTGACGGCACCCGCGAACCGTTCGATGCCAACAAAATCAATCTCGCGCTGGTGCGAGCTACTGAGGGTCTGCCAGACCAGATCCAAAAAGTCGTCCAAGTAGCCACCGAGCTGCAACTGACATTATTCGATGGTATTACGAGCGAGGAACTCGACGAGGCGGTCATCCACACGGCGCTCCAAAACGTCAAAGACGACCCGGACTTCGATATCATCGCAGCGCGCTTGTTGCTCAAAAACGTCTACAAAAATGTCCTCGGCGACTACACTACCGATGATGAGCTCAAGAAACTACACGAAAAGAAATTCCCCGCGTATGTTCGCCAAGCCGTCAAACAAGGCTTGCTCGACAAACGCATGGCTGATCCCAAAGTATTCGACCTCAAGAAACTAGCGGCTGCGCTCGAGCCCCGTCGCGACAGTCTGAGCAAATATCTCGGCGTCATCACTAACCGCAATCGCTATGCGCTGCGCAAGCACGACGGCCAGCCCATCGAAACACCTCAGTTTACGCATATGCGGATCGCGATGGGACTGAGTTTTAACGAGAAAAACCCGACCGCTCAAGCGATCGATTTCTACGAGCACATGAGCCGGCTCGAATATCTCCCTGGCGGCTCGACACGTGTCAATGCCGGCGGGTCATTCCCACAGCTTTCTAACTGTTTCGTCATCGATGTCGAGGATGATATGGAATCGATCGCCAAATCTGTCCGAGATACGATGTGGATTGCCAAGGGCACGGGCGGTATCGGTATCAGTATGAACAAGCTTCGCGCTGCCGGTAGTCCTGTCAAAACAACCAATACGGTCAGCACTGGCCCGCTGCCGTTTATGAAAATGATCGACACGGCGCTATTCGCTGTATCGCGCAAGGGCAAAAAAGCTGGTGCCGCCGCGATCTATATGGAGAACTGGCACCTCAATTTCCCGCAGTTTATGGATCTTCGTGAAAACAATGGCGACCCCTACTACCGTACCCGATTTGCTAATATCGCTGTCTATGTTTCCGATGAGTTCATGAAACGGGTCATGACGGAACAGGACTGGTATATGTTCGACCCAGCCGAGGTAGCAGATCTATCCGATCTCTACGGTGAGGCCTTCTCGAAGCGCTACAACGAATATGTTGCAAAGGCCGAAGCAGGTGAGTTGCGCATCTTTGAAAAAATTCCAGCACGTCAGCAGTGGCGCCAGATACTCATTCGACTCCAGGCTTCGTCTCACCCGTGGATTACCTGGAAAGACACGATCAACGTCCGAGCACTCAATAACAACATCAGCACCATCCACTCATCCAATCTCTGCACCGAGATCACCTTGCCCAATGACGCCGACAATATTTCGGTTTGCAATCTCGTCAGTATTAACCTCAGCGCATTTCTCGATATAACAACCAAAGAATGGGACTGGAAGCGCCTCGAGAGTGCTACTCGCAGTGCTATTCGGCAACTCGACAACCTATGCGACATCACCGACACGCCCATCAAAGAAGCAATTCACTCTATCCAGACGACACGAGCACTTGGTCTTGGTATTATGGGTTTTACTGATGTAGTCGAAAAACTTGGTTTTAGCTATGAAAGTGAAGAAGCTTACGACACCATGGATCGCCTCGCAGAATTCATTAGCTATTACGCGATCGACGAATCTGCTAATATGGCCAAAAGCCGTGGCAGCTACCCTGATTTCAAAGGCAGCGGCTGGAGTAAAGGTCAACTACCGATTGATACCGTTGATCTGCTCGAGATTGACCGTAGTGTGGCGGTTGATATCAATCGCGCCAAACGTCTCGACTGGGAAGCGCTGCGCAAAAAGACCACTCGTGGCATGCGAAACGCCACCTTAATGGCGATCGCCCCAACTGCCAATATCGGGCACGTCGCTGGTACGACGCCAGGCATTGATCCGCAGTTTGGGCAAATATTTAGTCGCAGTACGCTCAATGGTAAGTTCCTCGAGGTCAATACGAACCTAGTACGTGATCTCAAAGTGCTTCACCTCTGGGATCAAGTCAAGGAACAGCTGCTTGTAGAGCAAGGTGATTTGACCAATATCGCTGAGGTACCGCAGCATATCAAGGATATCTACAAAACTTGCTTCCAACTCTCGCCATTCGCTTTTATCGAGGTGGCGGCGCGCGCCCAAAAATGGGTCGATCAAGCAATCAGCCGCAATATGTACCTAGAGAGCCGTAGTATCGACGATATGGAGCGAGTCTATATGGAGGCCTGGAAGCGCGGTCTCAAGACGACGTATTATCTCCATATGAAGCCTCGCCACCAGGCGGAGCAATCAACCACGCGGGTCAACAAGACCGAGCAAATCAATAGCGGCAGCGGCGCCAAACGGAGTGGTTTTGGATTTGCCAAGAAACAAGCCATTGAGGGGCCTATATCCCAGAAATAGCGTATGAAGACAATAACACAACACAACATGTAGTGCATATACTAACCAAAAGCAGTATAATAAGACAAAAGATGTAACGAATAGGGAGATACAAACATATGGCAAACGCATCACAAATTATCACCGACGACATGTCACTCGAAGACAAGCTGAGCGCCATAGACGCTGCCATGCGTGCCGCCCAGGAGCAAGCCAGCGAAGAAGCTGCCATGCGCGGCGAGGTCTCGGCACCGATCGATCCACAAGACTTTTTGATGTGCGAAGGCTGTCAGTAAATCACACACAAGGCGTCTTGGTGTGGGTTGTGAATTATTTCACATCGATGATCTATAGTATCTGCAATACTATTTATAACGATACAACTAATTACTAACTAGGGAGATAGACAAATGACCAATATTCTCGGCTCAGGTATTCAGGACGGACTGCTGCTCAAACCTATCAGATATCAATGGGCGATGGATTTATATGATCAAGCGGTGGCTAACACATGGTTCCCCAATGAAATCCAATTGGCTCAGGACCTCGCTGACTGGCAAAAAATGACCGATGAAGAGCGACATGCGGTGACGTTCCTCATGAGCTACTTCAATCCAAATGAACTGCTCGTCAATAAAGCCTTGGCATTTGGTGTCTACCCCTACGTCAACGCCGCCGAGGCGCATCTATACCTTGCCAAGCAGATGTGGGAAG
>DDER01000008.1 GCA_002336735.1 Candidatus Saccharibacteria bacterium UBA1949
GTTGCAAAGGTAGTGGGTTGATACGCAAAATTTGACTATTGATATATAATTTGCTATAATATAATTATGTATTGGTGAGTTGTTCACTTATGCAGCCTATGATCTCCCTAGGAGGAACAATGTCTCATAGCAGCAGCCCCGAGTCCAACCCGACCGGCAACCCCAGGACCATTCAGTTGGGCAGGAGCGAGGAATGTCCCGGCTGCAGCACGTATATGCCGCGAATCGGCACGTACTGCGACAAATGCGAAGAGGGAATGTTCCTCTCTGACTGCGAGTAGAGCAGAGAGATCCACCGGCCCCGCCACGCGCGGGGCCCTTCTCTTGCATAATAGTACGTATTCAACCGAATAGTCTGATGCCTCGTATCTTTAGCTATGTTCAGGTGTTGCACGAACAAAATTCGTCGTCAAACCGTGTGAAAGCCAGCGTTTTTCGTAGGTCGTCAGGATCTTGTAGTCATGCAGTAGCTCTGACTCATGGAGATCAAAGCTCAGCTCGTCAATATGCCAGCCATCTGCAACGATTTGCTCGAGGCTCCAGAGGAAAAAGTCTCGGTTATCGTGCTTCAGGTACATACTTGCCATGGGGCCTAGTCCATGAGCAAGCAGGGTGCGATAGATTGAGAGAAAATGCGGATGCGTGAGGCGACGGCCAGCGGAGCGGCGCCTAGGAAATGGGTCGGGAAACGTCAGCCAGATTTGCTGCAACGAATGCGGCGCGAGCATGTCCTGCAGCTGGTCAGCCCGAGCACGCAGGAAACGAATATTCTCGAGTCCGTCCTGTAGTGCCGAATGCGCACCATTTTGCAGGCGGTCGCCTTTGACATCGACAGCGAGATACTTAAGATCTGGATGACGTCGGGCGAGCTCAACAGCGAATTGCCCATTGCCTGCTCCGATCTCAACAGCATCGGGCCGATACGAGCTATCCCATGCATCGTATTCATAACAGAGGGGTGAATTGTGAAACAGCGCAAAACGGTATTTTTTGCGCTTGCGGACTATGACGAATTGCTTGGGGTCGATGAGTTCAGCCATCTGATTTATTGTAACAGATCACGCGATCGCTTATTATGCTACAATAAAGCTGTAGCACAATCTCCTCTACCACTATGGACACAACATCTATTTTTACTCAAATCAGTCTTGTCGTTGCCGTCGTCGCGGCCGTCTCTCTGCTCATGCGAGCACTGAAACAGCCGTTGATCATGGGCTATATCATTACTGGGATGTTGGTGGGGCCATCATTTCTCGGTATTATCAAAGATCAAGACGTTTTCGCAACATATAGCTCGCTTGGTATCACTTTGCTTTTGTTTATCATCGGTCTTGGTCTCAATGCCGGCGTCATCCGTAGTCTCGGTAAGATATCGCTTATCACAAGCCTCAGCGTCATGGTACCCCTCGGACTCATTGGATTTGGCACAAGCCTGCTTCTGGGGTTTGACGTCAAGACAAGCGTGGTGCTGGCGGTGGCGCTGTTTTTTAGTAGTACGGTGATCATCCTCAAAATCCTTTCGGACAAGAAAGAGCTCTCTCGGCTCTACGGGCAGATCGCCATCGGAATTTTGCTGATCGAAGATATCATCGCAAGTATCGCGCTCGTGATCCTGGCTACCACTACGATGACGGGCAGTATCGCGGGGCTGGCCGACATATCGTGGCTGGTTGTCAAGGCCTTGCTGCTTGCTCTGTTTCTCTATATTGCGGGGACAAAGCTCATCCCTCGACTTAGCCGATTGTTTGCACAATCTCAGGAAACACTCTATCTTTTTGCAGTGGCGTGGGGATTGATCATCGCAACAATGTTTGAGCTCGCTGGCCTGAGCCACGAAGTGGGTGCGCTGTTTGCCGGCGTCTCGCTCGCAGGACTCCCCTATGCTACCGAGATGGCATCCAAGCTCAAGCCGCTGCGTGATTTTTTCCTGGTATTGTTTTTTGTGACGTTAGGCGAGACGTTTACGATTGCCACCATTCAGCAATATTTTTGGCCAGCTCATGTTTTGGCGCTTATCGTCGTGCTTGGCAAGCCGCTACTTGTATTGAGCTCGCTTGGTTTTCAACGCTATACTAAGCTCACAAGTTTTAAGACGGCCCTTCATCTAAGTCAGATCAGTGAGTTTTCGATTATTTTTGTGGCACTCGCGGTCAGCAAGGGCTTGGTCGACAACGATCTAATCGCGTTCATCGCGCTCGTTGCGTTTATCACAATTGGATTATCGACTTATCTCATGAAATACGATGATCGTCTCTATACGCTTCTGGCAGGTTGGCTGCGACGATTTGAGCGGCGCGATATTCACGAAACGCGACAGCGCATGGTGCACTATCCGGCGATTCTGATCGGATATCACAAGGGTGGTTATGAATTTTTGAGAACATTTCGTGAAATGAAAAAGCCATATCTCGTTGTCGATTACGATCCTGAAGTGATCGATCATCTCGAGGAACAAGGCGTTCGACATGCATATGGTGATGCGACCGATGAGGAGTTTCTCGATGAAATATGCGCCGATGAGGCACGGCTCGTTGTCAGTACCATCACAGAGCTGAGCTCCAACCTCACGGTCTTGCGTTATCTGCGTCGACACAGCGAGCATACGAGCTTTATCTCTCACGCCAATAATTTTGCTGACGCCCAAACACTATATCAGCACGGCGCAAGCTATGTCATACTACCGCACTATATCGGATCAGAAAGAATATCGAGCTACATTCGCCGCCACGGCATCAGCCACCATTCACTCAAGGCGTACCGCACAAAACACCTGATAACCATTGGCAAAATTGCGCTCAAGAGTTAGAGGTTAGGGTGCATTGTCTGGTGCAGTCATTGCCTCGCTACGACTAATAGAGAGTGCTTCAGGACTCAGGACATCTTTTGCAAATCCATCAGCCTCTAAGATACCCTTTGTTCGCTCTGCATAGAGTCGTTGGTATTCTTGTAGAGTCAGTTTATCAATACCCCCCGTAGCCGAAAAAGTTTCTTCTTGACTGTCAGGTAGCGCTGTATCCTTGCGCACAGCTTTGAAGCCTGGTCGGGACAGGTCCACCTGGGCTGCCCCACTCGACGCATAGAGCCCCATCGCGACCGTCACAAAAATACTTGATACCGTGATCACACCAATCACCAAAGTCATGAACCGATTACGATTGACACATCGTTTTAGTAGCTGTTTACAATTTGTGATGAATCGTTTCATGAGCGCTCCTGAAGTCTTTTGTCCAGCGAGTCCTCAAGTTCTTTAACAGCGCCCGCATACTGTCGGATGATACTGTTGAGTTGCTTGACTGACCTGTCGACTGCCATCCGCTTGTCTCTAGCGCCTGTGACTATATCATAAAAATCAGCCGGTTGACTCTTGCAATGGAAGAAAATCGCCTGAGAGATAGTTTCCTCATAACTCTGATACAACTGGCGAAAGTTATCAAGCTCTCGCTCATAGTCAGCCGTTGTTGCGACCAATTTTGTCGCGTCGAGGCGATTGAGAGTCATGCGACTGTTCAGGGGGGCCATGAGTTTGGTGGCTATCGAGTCATATCGCCGCTTGAGATTGACCCTCAAGACGCCATCATTGGCATGAATGCGATAGAGGATACTCTGAGCACCAACGCAATTGTTACGCACAGTTTCCAGCTCATCGAGTGAGAGCGGCAGCCTCGTCTCGGCGCGGACATGATGTCCTGTCCCTACGATCAGAGCAACCACTGTCATGACAATAATAATTTTTTTCATCATATCTTATTATCCCCCCATAAGGGTGAATTGGTCAAATATATTCTTGCTTCACTCCTAACGACCAGCCCATCTCGCTGCAAACCGGCGAGCGCCCGATCGAACCGATCATCAATGACGACTGCTTGACGTAGCGCTGATTCCGATATACTACCGTCGGCAAGTGAGCGTATGATTTGGCCGCGGATTTGTCGAATGCTACCCTGTAGAGGTGGCTGTTTTTTATAATGGCGGCTCATATGTAGACCGCTTTGTCCATGCGCCTTGAGCCAGGCTCCGTAATCCATCAGCGCCCAAAAAAACTCTCTTGGTCGCTCATAGTCCATCGTTTTTTTCACATAGCCGACGATTTCGCTATCGTCTATATTTGTCCGTCCAGCGAAAAAATGCTTGAAATACACTGAGCGAATGTTCGTCTCGACAAAGGCCGTTGGTACTTGATAGACATAGTTCATGATTGCCGCGGCTGTATTGTGACCGACACCGGGCAACTTGATAAGCTCATCAAGCGTGCGCGGCTGACCGTGAGCTACGACATATCGCGCAGCCTCATGGAGATACTTGGCGCGGCGATTGTAGCCGAGCCCTACCCACACCGATATCACGTCGGCAAGCGACGCCGAAGCCAATTGCTCTATGCTCGGAAACCTATCGACAAATTCTGCGAATTTGGCTCGCACACGATCGACTTGTGTCTGTTGCAACATCACCTCACTCACCAGCACATAATAAAACGTTGGCTCCTCCCGCCACGGCATGTGGCGGTAGAGCTCACGCATATTCTGATGTATCAATTGTTCAAATTCAGCCCAAGGCATCGAGGTGGTCTATACCCCGAGCTCTTTGAGCTGTACTGGATCAACTGACGACGGACTATTCATCATGACGTCCACACCAGAACCGTTCTTTGGAAATGCGATGATCTCGCGAATATTATGCTCGCTCATGAGCTCCATGAACATGCGGTCGATACCAAACGCACAGCCAGCATGAGGAGGGGCACCGTATTTGAATGCATGAAGCATGGCGCCAAATTTGGCTTCGACATACTGCGCGTCGTAACCGAGCTTGGCGAAGACTTTGTACATGATCTCTGGGTTGTGATTGCGCACGCCACCCGAGCATATCTCGTAGCCATTCATGACCATGTCGTACTGGTCAGCGACAACACGTAGTAAATCATCGGTATCTAGTGCGTCCAGTCCGCCTTTTGGCATACTGAATGGATTGTGTCCAAAGTCGATTTTGCCCGTGGCATCGTCGCGTTCATAAAATGGAAAATCGACAATCCATGCCAGCGCCACAATATTTGGATCTTTGAGGTCGAAATGGTCCGCTAGTTTATTGCGCAGCGCCCCCAATACCTTGTTAACACGTGCACGACTGTCGACACCAAAGAATACGACGTCGCCATCTACGGTGTGAAGTGTGTCAGATAACGATGAGAGCTCCTGCTCTGACATAAATTTAACTATGGGCGATTCTGCCTGGCCGTCGATGTATTTGATATATGGCAGGCCGCCCGCACCTTCGCTGCGCGCAAGTTCGGTAAACGCATCAATCTGCGAACGACTCAGGCTTGCTCCTCCTGGTACGCGAATTGCCTTGACAACACCGCCATTGTCAAATGCTCGGCGAAACACCGCAAAACCAGTCTCAGCGAAAAGCTTTGAAACATCAACAAGCTCAAGTCCGTAACGCAGATCTGGTTTGTCTGACCCGTATCGATCCATAGCTTCGTCATAGGGAATACGTGGAATATCGTCACTCAGTAGTTGCTTGCCAGCAAATTCGGTCACAAGCTGGCGCACAAGCGGCTCCATAGTGCGGCGCACTGTTTCGCCATCATCCACAAAACTCATCTCGCAATCAAGCTGATAAAACTCGCCGTACAAGCGATCAGCGCGCGGGTCTTCATCGCGAAAACAGGCTGCAAGCTGATAATAACGTGGCACACCGCCGACCATCAATAATTGCTTGAATTGCTGGGGAGCCTGGGGTAATGCATAGTATTTACCCTCATGAAGTCGCGATGGTATCAGGAAATCGCGAGCACCCTCAGGGCTAGAATTAGCTAGTATCGGCGTCTGGATCTCAATAAATTCATGTGCATCCATATAACTGCGTAGACGGCGATACATGTCAGCGCGCTTGTAGAGCATTGTCTGCATCTTCGGTCGACGAAGATCGAGGTACCTGTACCGCAGACGCAGTTCTTCGCCTGCCTGTGCCTCCCCCGCAAACGGCTGGATAGGCAAAGCATCGGCTTTGTTGAGCACTGTCAGCTGAGAGACAACAATTTCTATGGCGCCTGTCTCAATGCGGTTATTGCAAAGAGCTGCTGACCGTTCCACAACCACACCAGTCGCACGCACAACATATTCATCACGTAACTGTTCTGCCGCGCCAAACACATCAGATTGCTCAGGATGGACCACGAGCTGAACTAATCCGGTATGGTCACGCAAATCGACAAATAGCAAACCGCCGTGATCACGGCGTGTGTGCACCCAACCTTCGACAGTAACTGTTTTGCCAATCTGCTGTAGTGTATCGCGAGAAAAAATTCGTTCCATAGCTCTGCATATTCTATCAGTTGAGATGCTATTTTACCAGAGGCGAGTAGTCATCAGCGACGCAGACGACGACCAAACAGCGCCTCAATAATATCTGTCAGCGTCACAATACCTGCCGTGCGATGATCATCATCAATAACAACAAACATGTGTTGTCGACTAGCAAGAAATTCGCACAACACATCCTCGAGACTATCATCCACTCTTACCACGTGAAGGTTTTTGTCCATAACAGTATCGGCTCGCATTGATTCATGACTATGCAATGCTACCAATGATTGGATAGATAAAATACCGATGATACGATCTAATGTGTCGCCCTCAACCGGAAAATGCGTATGGCCCGTCCGATGAAGATCATCGAGAACAAGTGGCCCAATTAGTTCATCATGCCGAACTGATGCAATCGCCGACCGGTCAATCATCACGTCACTCACAGTACGATTGCTGAATTCAACACCATTGATCAGTAGGTTTCGTTGATCGGCCGAAAGGATATGTCGCGACTGCGCCAGTAGATGCCGCAGCTCTGCAGCTGATGCTATCGCGAGAGGTGATGTCTCAAAAAGATCGATATCCAGTAGTGGGGCAACGAGCGGCACTCGCTCTAATAATTGAAACACCCTTGGTTCGAGCCGCGCATAGAGGCGACGAGCCCGAGACTTCACCAAAGCGTTTCGCGCGATGAGTGCGCTTGCCAACACCATCGAGATAGCTATCATGATACCCGTCGCCCATCCCCACCCGAGGATAGCCACCAGTACAATTGCGATAACCAAAAGATTTACCAACCATACCTTAAGACCATATGCCGCACCTATCAGGCGCCGCCGACGCATCATAAGCGTCGCATCAATATCACCCTGCTTGTGACGCCGCTCTAGCTCAAACCAGCTATACTTCGTGCGCCTTGGCATCATCGCCATAGCAATGACGATGATCGGCACCAGAGCAACAAACACTATTGTCAAAAACATCTGCATGTACTTATTGTAGCGCCTTGTGAGTCATGATCCAATCCCGTATACTAATAGAATAATCATAGGAGGTATCATTGTGTCGAGAAAAGGCTGGTTGATATTCATCATCACATGTATCGTATTATTGAGTAGTCTTGTTTGGATGTCTGCACAAAACAAAGTTGATGTTAGTGGTATTGACCCATCTAAAGTTCAGGCGGCCTCGGAGCGCAATGGTAATATTGGTGACCATTCTTTTGGCAAAATTGGTAGCAAAGTCGTGATCATCGAATATGGTGACTACCAGTGTCCGGGTTGTGGTAAAATCAACCCCAAAGTTACCGAGCTCCGAGAGCGCTACAAAGATACCGTGCAATTTATCTTTCGTAATATGCCCCTCACTCAGATGCATCCAAATGCACTTGCGGCGGCGGCGGCAGTCGAAGCAGCGGGTTTGCAGGGCAAGTTCTGGGCTATGCATGATCTCGTCTACAGCGAACAGGGAGCGTGGGAGAATTTATCTGGCAGCGAAAGAGTATCTCAATTTGAAAAATTTGCTCGCCAGCTCGAACTTGATGTACAAGTATTTAGTAAGGATATGAACAGTACAGCCGTCACTAGCAAGATTCGATTTGATACTGCCCTCGCCCGCAAAGTGGGCGTCACCGCCACACCGACCCTCTACCTCAATGGCACCGTGATGAATCTTGACGACTGGACTGATATGACAAATGTCTATCGCACGGTCGATAGCGAGCTACAAAAGTTTGGCATCACCCCGCCAAGTGAGTAAAAAGCTCAGTCATACTTACAGCAAAAACACTCCGGGTGCCTGGAGTGTTTTTTGTTGTGAACCATATGGTCACATAGTAGCCCATTATTAAACCCTGTTTCTTGATAACTGATCACGAACTATTAGTGCGCGATATACAGTTGCCATTCGGCAGGCACCACATCCACTGCTATCCTTTTGCTCCGACTCGAAACAAACTCGATTGCTATTGGCATGTGCTTGTACTCCTTTTGTAGTACTTAATCTCCGCGTCGACGACCCATCAAATAGTTACTATTTTTTCGTGTTTTGCGCGCGAGACACATCAGCGATCATAGCAATCGCTATCTGCTCGGTCAATCACTCATCACCCCAACAATACGCTCATGATTTACCACCATAACCACCATGGTAAGAGACATGCCGATTATGGCTATAGCTGTTGTGGAATCAACACTATTCTGTCGGTGCCAATGTCATATCACTGCGTAATTCGCGCTCGGGCACAAACAACACAAGCATCCAAGCCATAGCCAGCAACGACCCTGATAGCATGAAGATTATATGAAGCGCATCCGTAAATGCGTGTACGACATCATCACTAAATGCTTGCTGTTGCGCAACAAAGTTCCTGACTTTCGCTTCGCGTACCAGCTCTGGTAGCGACAGATTGCCAATCGATTGTTCAACACTAGACCTGATTGATTCTCGCTGTTCATTGACCCGCAGAAGTGTGTCAGCATCGATATCACTCGTCACTATCTTGCTAGTTTCTGGCGATTGCTTGAGGGTCTGGACATACGGACTCTCACCTGGCTTGCTAAGAGACCCCATAAACCCCACTGTTAATACACCGCTGAGCATAGCAGTGCCTATCGTCGAGCCAAGTCCACGAAATAATTGCACACTTGCCGTAGCGGCCCCAAGATATTTTTGTTCAAATTCATTTTGTACAGCCAGATTCATAAGTGGCATCACCATACCAAGCCCTAGACCCAAAAACACCATGGCGACCGCCTCGTGCCAATAAGGGCTACTGGGTACGAGTATAGTTAACGAAAACATCGCTATAGTTGCAACCGCAAACCCTACAAGCATCAATGTTTTATAACGTCCAGTACGCGAAGCAATTTGGCCACCACTGAGCGACGACACCATCATGCCGGCTACCATTGGCAGTAGCATCAAGCCTGCCTGAGACGCGGTGGCACCAAAAACTTGTTGATTAAACTGGGTTAGATAGAGAATAGCACCGAGAAATGCTGCGCCAAATAACACCATAGCCGAAACAATCAGCACATAGGCACGATTCGCAAAAAACTTTATGGGCAAGATCGGCTGCTTCGCCCGACGCTCAACCAGTAGAAATATGAGACCAGCCCCAACCGCGATAGTTAATAGTGCCAGCTTGATAACTACCAGATGCAGCCCACCCTCGATCAGTCTGGCAAATACTACCTCGGTGTTATCGACGGCTAATATCAGTGCTGCCAATGACAATGTGATGCATGCTGCACCCGCATAATCAGGCCGATGTACACCGTCATGTCGTATCGACGGGCAATACCGTGCAATCGCAAGTCCAGCAACTATCCCTACTGGCACATTGATCAGAAACGTCCATCGCCAGTCAGTGGTCATGCCAAATAGCACGTGTTGGTCGGTAAGCCAACCGCCCAGCAGCGGACCTATCACCGAACTCATACCAAACACCGCACCAATAATTCCCTGCCATTTGCCACGTTCGCGTGGGGTAAACAAATCACCCACAATCGTAAACGCGTTGGCCATAATGATACCTCCGCCAAAACCCTGCAACGCCCGCCACATCACTAGCTGTTCAATACTACCCGCCAGCCCACTCAGCAGCGAACCCAGCACAAACACCACGACGCCTGTCAGTAGCACTGGCCGCCGACCATACATGTCGGACAACTTGCCGGCTATCGGCACCGTTACTGTACTGGTCAGCATATAGGCCGTGACGATAAAACCAATACTAGAGTAGCTGTCAAACTCGGTGACTATCGCCCCCAAAGCCGTGGCAATAATCGTTTGGTCCAGCGCCACCAACAGCAGCGCGCTCATGACCGCTAACATAACAATAACCTTTTCGCGACGCGTGATATGATGCAACATACAATACTTCTTTCGTTTTTAGTGCTTTGCCTATCATACTCCTTGCCGGCCAGTATTCACAGTGCTACACTACTGCTATGTCCCAAACACCTCTGTCCAGTATCAAATCTGTGGTTATCATCTTTAACCCCAACAGCACGGGCGATGGCGAGAAAAATGCTCGCAGGCTTGCTGCGGCTGTGCGTGCGGCCGGCATCCCCGCCAAAGTCGTACCCACCACCCACGCGGGCCATGGCAAAACGCTGGCCCGCGAATACGCCGAACGACCCACCCCAACCATGATTATTTCTAGCAGCGGCGACGGCGGCTACAACGAAGTCATCAACGGTGTTCTGGCTTCGAAAAACCCCGACGCAATAGTCGGCGTACTGCCCAGTGGCAATGCCAACGATCATTATCATTACCTGCACCGTGGCAACACCGTCCGTCGTATTGTGCGCGGCGACTACCAAAAAATCGACGTTTTGCAAATGACAAAAGGTCGCATGGTACGCTACGCCCACAGCTATATTGGCCTAGGTATGACGCCACAAATTGGTGAGGTTTTGACCAAAAACCAGCTAAACGTTTTTAAGGAAGCCTGGCTCGTAGTGCGGCATTTATTTACGGTTCGCCCCGTCAAAATACACGTTCATGGCCATACCCAGCGCTACGACCACCTGGTGTTTTCTAACATTGCCCGCATGTCAAAGTACCTAAAAATCAACGACGCCGGTACCATGACCGACGGCGAGTTTGAAGTCATCAAGGTCGCCTCGGGCTCGCTGCTTGGTTTGCTGCGCCACCTATTTGCCGCCGCCAGTGTTGGCGCTAGCGCCGACGATGTCACCGACACCTATCAGTTTACCTGCCTACGCGACATGAAAATACAGCTCGACGGCGAAGTAGTCGCTTGCAAAACCGGCGAGGTGGTGACTATCACAAGCTGCCAAAGAAAACTGCGCACGATTGTCTAACCTTTCGTATCAACAGCCACGCGTGGGCGACCAAACACCGCAAACACAACCGCCACCCAGGCCGCACTCACACACCAGCCAGCCACAATATCGGTTGGATAATGCACACCGAGATACAGCCGAGTAAAGCCAATCGCCAGCACGTACCCTCCGCCTACCACCATAGCAGCGCGGCGATAGCGCGAATACCACAACGCCGCCACCACACTACACGCTAGTGCTGCCGACGCCATAGCGTGCCCACTGGGAAACGAAAAACTAGTCTCTGTCGCCAGGCGTTGCCATAGATCGGGACGCGCTCGTTCAAAAATCGACTTTAGCACCACGTTTAGCACCACCGCTCCACCCACTCCGGCCAGTACCAACAGCCCGCGTGCTGGCTGGCGTTTGTAAAAACACAGCATTGTCGCCACGCCACCTAGAGCAACAATGCCTATTGTGCCGCCCAAGTGCGTCAGCACTGGTATCACCACGTCCAAAAACGGCGAGTCTAGCGTGTGATGAATACTCAGCAACACCCAGCGGTCAAACGCCAATGTTTCTTGCTCGCGCACCTCGCTGGCAAGTGACACAAATACTATCGATAGCGCCAAAAATACCACAAATGCCACCAGCGCCCGCGCACCCAGTCGCCTAGCAACCACTTGATACACACGGCGCACGTCTAACCACTCCACCATGCTAGCGCCTTCTGGTTATAAAATAAAAACTTATCAGTCCCGCTGCGATCACACTAACTGCCACGATTTGCCAAAACGCTGTCCCCGATTCTGTATCAAACGGAAATTTTACATTCATCCCAAACAAGCCCGCTAGCATCGTGGGAATTGTTAGCGCCAAGGTTGCCACCGTCAAAATACGCATTGTTTCATTCAGGCGTGTATCCATGACCGCTCGGTACGAGTCGCGCACGTTGGTAATTGTACGCAGCAAACTTTTACACCGTGCAATGACCTGCTCTAGGTCAACCGATAGGTCTTCGATCTCGTCTAGGTCGTCGTCACGAAAACGCAACTGTCGATTGTTCAGCAACATCTCTAACGCCGTATTAGTGGGTATCAAAGCATCCAAATAATCATTGAGTTTGCGTTCGTATTCCACAAAGGTTGTGATATCGCGTGGCCGTAGATTGACAATATTTGTCGTAGCAGCGCGCATTTGTCGGTTGATCGCGGCGACTCTATTTTGGTACGACATTGCGATAGTATCGATCATGATCAGTAGCAGTCTTTTTTGCTGACCAGTTGCGACTTGACTACGGTCGATAAATGGCTGCCACAAACGACCTAAACTATCGCGACTGACAGTCACAAACTGCCGGCCATTAAATGCAAACAAAATAGGTGTCGTAAAGTCGTTAAAGTCATCACCAATATCTGGCACACGCGTAATAAAATACGTCCACCCGTCTTCAAACTCGAGTCGTGGTACTTCGTGCGGGTCTAGGGCGTCGCTCAGAATATCGGCAGCAATGCCTTGCTCGATCAGCTGGCTAATCTCGCTATCATTTGGCTGTTCACAGCGTAGCCAGCTATCGAGCCGCAATGCTTCCTGCTGCAAAATAGTCGGTTGGCGAACCGACGAAAAATAATAGCGTAGCATTTAGGCCTCCGCCAGTGGTTTACCCAGGTGCCGATGCGCTTTGACCGTGGCGCGACGCCCCCTGGGAGTACGTTCGATAAAGCCAATTTGTAGTAAATACGGCTCGTAGAAATCTTCAATAGTTGTCGTCTCGTCACCAGTCAGCGCCGAAATAGTCGTCAGACCCACGGGCTGATCGCCATAGCTATCGATGATACGCGAGAGCAGATTGCGATCGGCCGGATCGAGCCCAAGTTCGTCAATTTCGAGCATAGCGAGCGCTTTGTTGGTTGTTGTTATATCGATGATCCCATCGCCATTGACATCAGCATAGTCACGCACACGTTTGAGTAGCCGGTTGGCGATTCGCGGCGTCAAGCGCGCGCGCGTCGAAAGCGTCTGGGCAGCCTCAGGATGTATTGTACTCTCCAGTATCCGTGCAGCACGCGTAATAATACGAGCAATTTCCTCGGGTGTATAAAATTCAAGTCGATAGATCAGCCCGAACCGGTCACGCAGCGGTGCGGCCAGACTACCAGTGCGTGTGGTCGCACCGATGACAGTAAATTTCGGCAGATCGAGGCGTACGCTACGGGCCGCAGGACCTTTGCCGATCACGATATCAAGTTTATAGTCTTCCATAGCAGCGTAGAGGACTTCCTCAACCGTGCGGCTAAGGCGGTGTATTTCGTCGATAAACAAAATGTCGCCATCTTGTAGGTTAGTCAGAATAGATGCTAAGTCGCCAGGTCGCTCAATTGCGGGGCCAGCTGTCACGCGGATATTGGTGACCATTTCGTTAGCGATCACTGTGGCCATCGTCGTCTTGCCAAGGCCCGGCGGGCCATACAGTAGCACATGATCGATCGGTTCGCCGCGCTTTTTGGCAGCGTCGATCGATAGTCTGAGGTTCTTCTTGAGCCGTTCCTGCCCGACATATTCATCAAAACTCTGCGGCCGCAGCGTCACTTCAATCTGCTGCTCATCCACATCACCGTCGCTCGGACTCATCCCCGCATTCACACTCGTATCCACAATTCTCTCAATCGCCATACCCCCATTATCTCACACCCCCTTGCTCTAGGCCAGGCCTAGAGATATAATATAAGTATGCCGACGCGTAATAGCCGAAAAGAGTATGTACCCGAGACGTATTATCATGTGTATTCTCGGGGTGTGAATAAACAAGCGACATTTTGCGATGAGCAGGATTACGCGGTGTTTTTGGGCTATCTAAGGCGCTATCTTTCCCCGACCTCAGCCCGCAAAACAAATGGTCAATCGGTTCGGAGTTTCTCAGATGAGCTTGACCTAATCTGCTATTGCCTGATGCCTAATCATGTTCACCTCTTGTTTTATCAACGCGAAAACGAGCGCGCGATCGCCGAGCTGATGCAGCGTATATTCACCAGCTATAGTATGTATTTCAACAAAAAATATAGTCGAGTCGGGCCATTATTTCAGGGGCGGTACCTGGCGAGCCGTATCAATGACGATGCATATTTACTCCATATTTCGAGATATATTCACCTCAATTCACGCAAATGGCGCACTTATGAGTACAGTTCACTTCGGTATTTCACTGATGCTGCGAAGGCTGATTGGGTGAAGCCGCATGAGCTGATCGATATATTCCGCGAGCAACACATCGACTATCTCAATTTCCTCGCCGACTATGAGTCACGGCGCGACGAGCTTGACACTATCAAGTTCGACCTTACAAATGAGTAATGCGGCACCAGTAGCCGCCCATCCCATCCCATTAGCTTTATTGCACCACCGTATCTCTCTGACCTCACCTCTATCTCTAGGCCTGGCCTAGAGATTTATTTCAATTGCAGTTTGTTGCTGCTATATTCTCTAAATCGTCAATCATCTGCTCTACTGTTCGAACACGTCGAACAGCGGGGTCAAAATAAAAGATGGAGGAATGAGCCATTACGCCAAGCAGGTATATGATTGGTTTACCAGTCGTCTTATTGAGTGCGAGTGCCCCACCTAACTCTACCTACATTCCTTTTTCCGCTTTTTGGTTATCCGTGCAAATTACATAGGCGTCACCGTCAATGACACCTTGCATATCCGCCTGCGCACGCCTAGCAGCTTCGTCAGGATTATCGAATTTCGCTTTATCACCTTCTAGCATCTTGTCGCTAGTCAGTCTCATTTCGCGTCCAATCATGGGTAATATGATGGCCAGCTGCAATAAGTGCGTCCTGAAACGCTTCGTACATCCTCCGCATCATGAATTTGCCCTGATACAAAAATTTCTGCCATGGTTTTATCCCTTCAGAGCCTCCCTCACGCGTTCGCTGGTACTTAATGTTGCGTCAACCCCTTCGAGCGCCGTGGTGGCGTCTTGCAGGGTATAGCCCAGCGCGATCAGCGCTTCGAGGGCTTCGTCGCTGGTGTTGAGCTCGGTTTGAACGCCGCTTGCATGTTTATACACAATCGGTAAGCCAACTTTGTCAGATAATTTCACGATGACGCTTTCGGCGGTTTTTTTGCCAACACCACTCGCCTGGGCGATGAAGGCACTATCGGCATTGGCAATGGCATTACGCACCTGTTCGGCTTCGCCCAGGCCGAGAATTGCCAGCGCGGCCTTGGGGCCCACACCCTGCACGGTGATCAGCATCTCAAACAATTTCTTAGCGGCGAGACTCAAAAACCCAAACAACTCCTGAGACTGCTCGCGGATATGATGATACGTATAATATTTTACCTCTTCGCCCAAAGCGACTCTGTCAAAATCAAGCACCGCGACATTGATCTCGTAGCCGACACCTGCCACATCGACAATCACACTGCCGCTAAATTTTTCGGCCACAACTCCTGCAATATGAGCAATCATATTCCTATTATCTCATAATCCCGAGTGTTATTTATGGAGATTTCTTGCAGGCGGTCGTGTTGGAGGTATAGCGGACACCGTCGAGCTGTGATTGCGGGATGACAACAACTTTGCCCGTGGTCGTGTCACAGGCTTGGATTGTTTGCGTGGTGCCCGTCGTATTGTTACAACCAGTCGTATCGCGAGAATATTTGGTAGAATCAAAATCTTTTTCATCGATACTAACAACAGTATTAGTCGCACTATCGCAGACTTGGATTGTCACCTGGCAATCTTTTGGGTCTCTGGAGTATTTGGCACTGTCAAAATCTTTTTCGAGTATCTCGACCATTTGTTTAGTATCGAGCTGGCAGACAATGAGCTTTGGCTCCTCTTTTTTCTCGCATTTTTCGGTCGGCAGTGCCGATGATTTGAAGAACTCGCTATACACTCCGTCGCCAGTATAGTCTGCTAGGCCGCCGTTTGATCGGCATACATTGCGCTGGACAATGCCATTTGGCACGACAAACTTCTCATCTGGGGTACCGCTCAATATATCGCGCATTGTATTGCGCCAAATTGGCCCAGCCATGTCAGATCCTCCGCTGTACATTGGCGTATTGTCATTGTTGCCCGCCCAGACACCGACGACATAACTCGGCGTGTAACCTAGTGTCCAGGCGTCTTTGTTGTCATTGGTGGTACCGGTTTTGACTGCGACGGTATGACCAGACACCGACAGCGACCCGCCAAATATTGGGGCGCGGGCACTATTGTCCGACAAAATATTAGAGATCAAGTAAGCCCCCTCAGGGCTGATAACCGTCTTGGGTTTCTGGCTGGTGCTATTGAAGATTCGTTTGTTGAATTTGTCATTGATTTGTTTGACAAGCGATGTCGGATATTGCTGGCCGCCATGAGCAAATCCAGCATACGCATTGGCCATCTCGATGAGCTTGGTCTCACCAGACCCGAGCGCCAGCGTGAGATCATAATCCTTGTTCGGATCGATGGTACTGAGTCCAAGGGTGCGTGCGATCTGGGTGGACTTGCTAATGCTGTATTTTTGCATGACTTCGATAGCAGGTATATTGAGCGATTGGCTCAGCGCACTGCGTACCGATACGTCACCGCGAAACTTGCGGTCGGCGTTTTGTGGTTTATAACCGCCAAAATCTGTTTCTTTGTCGTGTAATACGGTCGCTGGCGTGATAACACCATCTGCGAGCGCGCCGGCATAATAAATCGGCTTCATGCTTGACCCCGGCTGGCGAGCGGCCGTGACGACATTTACTCTGCCCCATGACTCATTATTCCAATCAGCACTGCCTACGAGCGCACGTACTTCTCCGGTCTTCGGATCAATGATAATGCCTGCTGAGTTGCTGCCACGATTGCGGCTAATATATGGCATTTGTTTTTCGATATTAGATTTGAGTGAATTTTGCATAGTAATATCGAGCGCTGTCTTGACCTGGTAACCAGAACGCATGACTTTCTCATAGCCGTACTTCTGGCTCAGCTCAGCGATCACCATATCAGTGAAATGCGGGGCTGTTGAATTTTGGATTCCCTTTGCGCCTTCAGCGTAGGTGAGCTGTTCTGCCAGTGCGGCGGTTTTTTGTTCCTCTGTAATGTATTTTTCGGCTACCATCCGTGATAAGACTTTGGTTTGACGCTGCCTAGCATATTCAGGGTTGCCGCTGATCGGTGAGTATGCGCTCGGCGCTGGCAATAGCCCAATGATCATGGCGCTTTCGGCGAGTGTCAAATCTTTTGGCGTTTTGTTGAAATATGCCCGAGCCGCATCTTCCATACCAAACGAATTTTCACCAAAATACGCCGAGTTGAGATACATATCGATAATTTGATCCTTAGAATATCGCTGCTCAATCGCGATCGACATAGCGAGCTCTTGGTACTTGCGCAAAAAACTTTTTTCTTCGGAAAACAAGGTATTTTTGGCAAGTTGTTGGGTCAATGTCGAGCCGCCATATGCATTGATACTGCCGGCAGACAAATTGGTCAATACCGCGCGCGCAATACTGAGCGGAGAGAAGCCGCTGTGGTTGTAGAAATCTTTGTCCTCGGTGGCTACGAGCGCCTTGGCGGTATATGTACCGAGGTCCTTAGAGGGACTCAGAGCATTGTGTTCAGCTCGACCGATAGTATAAAAAGGTTTGTTATTGCGATCTTTGAGCACAATCCCAGTATTATTGCGGTTCATCAGACGCTCTTGGTCAGCGATATCATTTGCGTACATGGCATAGGTCACAAGCGGCGTGATAATCAAAAACGCCAAGACAGGCGCCACAATCACCAATATCTTCTGCTTACGGCTGAGCGTGCGGAACCAATTAAACCGGCGCTTGACGCCGCGACGGGTCTGACGGATGCGACCAATTTTTCTGGTATATTTGCCTTGTCGTTTCATGCTCATCAGTGCCTATTATACACTCGAATGAACAAAAACTAGCTGATGTTTATGTCTGTCGCAGTACAAAACTACACATCAATGCAGCAGCAAGCGCATCAGCGCAGTCATCGGGTTTTGGGACTTGCTTAAGCCCAAGCTGGAGGCGCACCATTTCTTGGATTTGTTGTTTTGTGGCTCGCCCGTAGCCCGTCATCGTTTGTTTGATCTGAAGCGGCGTATATTCTTCGATTTGTAATTTTGCTTGCTGACCCGTCAGCATAGCTACTCCGCGCGCATGTGAAACACTCATGGCTGTTGTAATATTCTGAGCAAAAAATAACCGCTCAATCGCCATGACCGTCGGACGTGTCTCGCTAATAATTGTCGTGAGACCATCGTATATTTCCTCGAGACGCTCAGGAAGCGGCGTGTGCGCTGGCGTCGTGATCACACCTGCGGTCACAAGAGTCGTTGTGCCGCGTACAGCATCAATAACGCCAAATCCGACGATAGCCGTACCAGGATCTATACCGATAATTCTCATATTTCTAGTATACGCTGTTTGCAATGATACGTGTCGTCGGTGGATACATTGCAATCACCGACGCCAGATTCTACGCCACATACGCGCCATTTCAGTGCGCCATTCCCAGGCGCCATAGCCGACCGCTGCGCTGGCGATACCACCGACTGCCCACCAGCCAGTAAATGAACTCTCAGCTTGGCGGAGTGGTTCGAGCGCAAAATCTGCCGCTGGTACATGGCTGCTTGCAATCGTGCGGCAACGGCCTGTTGCGGGATTGCGCTCTTTGCCAGGCTCACATGGTGCAGGATCGTCACTACTGGCTATTTTTTTGCATCGACCAGTGGCGGGGTTGCGAAATTGATCATCGCCACATGGTTTGAGCTCGACTGCGGCAATTGCAGCAATCGAACGGCAGCGACCCGTTTCCTCACTGCGGTATTGGTTATCCCTGCACGGAGCAAGCGTGGCTACGGCGGGAATTTTGCGGCAACGACCGGTCGATGCATAGCGGTAATAGCCAGCCTCACACGGTAACAATCCAGCCAATATATCCGTCGTCTGCATCTCTTGTTCCATTGGCAAATTATCACCATTTGGCGTCGGACGATTGGTATATTGCCATGTATCATCGATCCGTGACCATGACTGATCGATCGCTGCATCACGATATGCAGGCATGGTATCAACGACCGTACTATCGCGCGCAATAAGCTGCAACTCGAGGCCGGTTGTATTGGGAAGCGTCAGGCCGAGCATATTATCTGTCCATACACCATACGCCCGTGCTTGTATGATGCTTCCTGACGGAAACGGATACTGCTTTTCACCCAACACCAGCATATAGTCTGTCATGTCCACTGGCGCGTCAGTGTTGTTATATAACTCCACAAACTCATGTCCCGCATCTATCCCATCTGGATTTGGCAAGATTTCGCTGAGCCACACATCGGCTGGGACAAATTTTGCATGGCACATTGCACCGATCAGGACGAGATTATCGGGCACGGTATGTTGCAGCCCATCGATATTGCGGCACACATCCGGCTTGTCGCTAAGCATACCGTAAACTGGCAGAAATTCTGCTTGTTCGATTATTTCAAAGAACGCACCGCGATCATCGGGAGTCATGCGCCGTAGCACATCGCCAGCAGTCGTTTTCAGGCTGGTTTCTGTGCGCGAATTGCTGCTCGCACCCCAACTCACTTGGTCAATAACTGTCCCGACGTCATCGCGCAGCGACACCGTACCCCGCGGACCATACAGTCCGCTCGTTGTATCAAGCTGAAACGTCATATATCCCTCACTCTCTATGAGATACTGAGCTGCGTATTCGCTAGAAAATATCGTTTCTTGCGCGCCCGCTGGCAAGACAAGATGGATGTCGGGCCGGGAGGACGCAAAGCTGAGGATTTGTGTCGTGCCATATCGTAGCGACCAGTTCGTCATATCAATGTCGCGATCCGAAGTGTTGCGAAGCGTGATGTATTCATGCCGCGCGCTCACCATATCACTAGTTTGTACTGCTTCGACCACAACAATTGGCACATCGACGAGCGCATGAGCAATTATCGCTGTCGTCCAGCAGCTGATAACCACCCCTATGATAAGCTGAATTTTTCTCACATTCCCACACTACCGCCTCACGAGATGGATATGCAAGCATGAGCAAAATTGTTAGTGTTGTTTAATCTACATCGACATTGATATCAGCATTGGTGTGGACATTGACCACATCATCAAGTTCATCGAGTGCGTCGAGGATTTTGAGGGCCTTGCGGGCGATATCCTTGTCATCAATCGATACCAGATTGTTTGGGACATACTGTAGCTCAGCTTCTTGCACATCAAGTCCGGCATCAGATAACGCACTGCGAACTTTTGCGAGATCTTTTGCGTCAGTATATACTGTGATGCCATCGTCTTCTTCCTGGGCATCTTCTGCTCCCGCATCGATGATCGACAGTAGCGCATCCTCGCCGATCGCCGCGACGCGCAGCACACCTTTGCGGGTAAATTGAAACATGACGCTGCCAGCCTCGGCCATCGTGCCGCCATTTTTAGTTAGTGCAGTTCGCACTTCTGGATACGTACGGTTTTTGTTGTCTGTCGCGACTTCGACAATGATACCAATACCACCTGGACCATAGCCTTCATAGGTTGCCTCCTCCATGACGGCAGCGTTTTTGTCATTGACGCGGTCGATACTGCGCTGGATATTGGCGTTGGGCATGTTAGCTGACTTGGCTTTTTCGATCGCGAGCGCCAGAGCAGAATTCATCGCTGGATCAGTACCACTCCGTGCTGCAATGGCAATTTGGTTGCCGATTTTGGTGAATACGGCACCGCGCTTGGCATCTTTGGCGCCTTTTTCCCGCTTGATAGTAGACCATTTGCTGTGTCCTGACATGTCGTGTTCTCCACTAGATTTTTGGGTTGTAGTTATCGTTATTATACCACTATTCAACGAGGTTTGCTGTGCGCAAATTGTAACCAGTCGCGCGCCGCATCCATAGCACCGCCGCGATCATGATGCAGTAGCTCAAAATCACACCGACTATGCTCAGATGCACCTCCACCTGCGCCCACGGCTGCATGGCACTCATGCGCGCCACCTGGACCATGTACCCAAGCAAGACTTCGGTTGGCCACCCGACGACGGCTGCCATGTGCGGCACGATATAACCTGCGATACCAGTGACAAATGTCAGCAACATCGCATATGGTATGAGTGGTAATATTAGTACGTTGCTGATGATAGCGACGGTAGAGAATGTGCCAAATGCCGCGATAATCAGTGGTGCCGTTGCCAACTGAGCAGACACTGTCTCAAACAATGTTTGGCGCAGGAGCCCTGGTTTTTTCGCCCCATAAAAATACGCATGTATCAGCGGCGCAATGATCATCACGCCAGCAAACGCCGCAAAACTCAGCTGCCAGCCGAGATCACCCCATGCATATTCTGGCTGGATCAGCACAGTGATCGCCGCCACAAATAATAGCAGTGTGACTGGATGAAATGTTCGGCCCATATACCACGCGAGCAGGCTCAGCCCTGAGACCAGCCCAGCCCGCGACATACTCGGACTCATACCCGTGATCGCGATGAATGACACAATAAGCCCCGCTGGTATCGCCGTCGCTAGATACTTAGAAATTTTTTCGAGCAAACGCCTCGTGTGTCGCACCAGTATAGTCAGATTGTAGCCGCTCGCCACCACAATATGCGTCAGTCCTGCGATTTTGAGTGCTTGGTCTAGATCATCTGGCAATGCTCGCCGCTGACCAACGAGATAGCCAAGCCCCAAGCTCGCCATCGGCTCACTCACACCCAGGCGAACTTTGTCAGCAAAATCATCCCGAATCCCTACCGCCACATCTCCAGGTATTGGACGCGTCGCGCTCACGATGCGCGCTTGGTAGACACTCCCCGCAAACCCTCCAAACCCTTCAGCTAATTTGCCCTCGACAACCACCCTGTCGCCGCGCCGCGCGTGAATAGTACGGTTCGTCGTCACCCATAGTTTGCCCGCAACAGGCCGCTCGCCTGAGACGAGTTGATCGAGCCTCACAATCACTTCATCATCCTTGCCAACATCGGGATCATCAGCAATACGACCAGCGACGCGGACCACGTGCCCGACTTCAGAGCCGACTGCACTGAGTGCGTGTTCCGCGATACTGCCCCGATAATTACCAATTATGAGGCCAGCAGCCACAGCGATAATCACCGTGTATCGACGAGATTTTACGAAACTACCAATTATCATCACCGCCGAAATAAACAACCATACCGGTGAAGCAGCCCAATTCGACTGCGGCACTATAGCCACGCCGATCACCACACCAGCACACAACGCAGTAAACAGCCACGTCCGATGAATTCGCCGCATCATGAATTGATACATGAAAAATATTATGCCATATTTCTAACTTTCTTGACATACCCCCCTGTACAATGATATATTTGGAGAGTTCAATACAGCTCATTTCTGCATTGCGGGTCCGTATCAGCATGGTTAGAGCACCTGCCTTTTAAGC
>DDER01000027.1 GCA_002336735.1 Candidatus Saccharibacteria bacterium UBA1949
CGGTGTGGATGACCCCGGCCGCCTGGGGGGCGGTCCAGCCCTGCCGGATCGTCCACGCGCGCGACTCCTTGGGCCCGGCCGTCAAGTAGGTCTGCAACCCAAGGGTGTGGAACCCCACGTGGGCCAGCTGGTCGAGCCCCGGCTCGCTCACCCCGACCGACTCGAGCAACTCGCGCGCCTCCTCGGCGTCCAGGTCAGCCAGGTCGGCCTCCAGCTTGGCGTTGAGGAAGACGCAATCGGCTGGCCCCACGGCTGCCTTGAGCGACGAGTGCAAGGTCTCGTCGGTGAGCTGGTCCTCGTCGAGGTTGAAGACATAGATGAACGGCTTGGTGGTCAGCAGTTGCAGGCCACGCGCCTCGGCAAGATCGACACCGTATGCCGTGTGGGCGGCATACAGGGTCTCCCCTGCCTCCAAACAACGTTGGGCCGCAACGGCATTCTCGTATGCCGCGCGTTTCTCCTTGACGATCCGGGCTTCCTTCTCCAGCCGCGGGACCGCCTTCTCGAGGGTCTGCAGGTCGGCGAGGATGAGCTCGGTGTTGATCGTCTCGATATCATGGGCAGGGTGGATACGGTCAGCTACATGAACAATATCATTGTTCTCAAAAGCCCGTACGATATGAATAATCGCATCGCATTCACGGATGGTAGCTAGGAATTTGTTGCCTAGCCCCTCGCCCTGACTTGCGCCTGCTACCAATCCTGCTATATCGACGAATGTGACGGTTGCCGGAATGATTTTTTGGCTCGTATACATCTGTGCTAAATTCTCGAGTCGCTCATCAGGCACAGATACGATACCGACATTTGGCTCGATCGTTGCAAACGGGTAATTAGCCGCCAATATATCATTGTGGGTGAGTGCGTTAAACAATGTTGATTTGCCGACATTTGGTAGGCCGACGATGCCTATAGACAGAGAACTCATGCTCTCCATAATAACACCTACCAAATAAGATGTAAAAATCATCACTCCAGTAGCTTTTTTTATCTGCATAGGTACGATATAATAAGCACTATCAATTTCATAGACGCCCAGGATAAGGAAACGATGTCTCATCAGTCACAACAAACACCGCCCGTACGACACCACAAGAAGCTGCTACTGATTGCGATAGGGCTGCTCGTGCTTGTGATTGCAATCGTAGTGTATCTGGCGATCACGAATCCGTCTGTTTTTCAGAGACTCACCGGCACCAAGGAGTCGCCGTCATCGAGCCAGACAAGTGCCGGCAATCCTGATCAGAAACCAAATGTACTCAGCGAGACCGACAAAGTGATCGGTGATGCGACAACTAGTCTATTGAACGGTAATTATGAAGAAGGCCAACAAAAACTGCAATCATATGCCGATAAACGTACGGGCGACAAACTAACACTTGCGATCATCTACCTCAATATGGCAGGCAATGCTCAAGATGCAAAAAAGTATGATGAAGCGCTGGGGTATGCCCAGAAGGCAGAAGTCGCTTATCCTGATTATGTTTCGATGCAGGCACTTGGTGATATTTCCCTAGCCAAAGGCGACAAGCCTGCCGCCATCAAATACTACAAGGTTATGTTGGAGCGATTTCCAGAAGACAAAAAAACATCTATGCCATTTGAGTATGAGTTTGCTCAGAGTAAATTGAAAGAAGCGCAATCATGAAACGATTGGTTAGTCTCGCGGCAATAGTGAGCATCATAGGAGGGGCAATGATTGCGACACCAGTGCTTGCTGCTTCTCGTGTAGAGCCAGGGTTTTTTACGGGCAAACCAGGCCCAAGTGGCGGTTATGATCGAGTGTTTCCTGGGGGCGTGCCAGCGACTGAGGACAAGGCAGCATTTATCGCGTTTATCGAGCAGCATCTTCGTTCAGGAGATGAGCAGCACAAGTCTGGCGCGGCATTTATTATTTTTTCGATGATTGGTTACTCTAATCACCTGAATGGACGCGTGCCCTCGGCAGCTGAGATAACCGAATGGAAAAAACGTATCAATAACAAAAATATCGTAATGAATGTTCAAACTGCTTCCTATGCATCGAACTCTGCTTGGAATGATCAAACACGAGATAACCACATGTACCTGGACGATCATCGCTATGACAAGGCGATCGTGTTTTGGCATAAGTTGCCAAATGGCGCCCTGGAGACGGCATACGTTGTAAAGATCTATTGTGGTAATCCATTGGGCGGCCTGAGCCTACCGGCAGCCGAAGATGACTGGGAGCTGAAAGGTTTGAGTTCTGTGCGGGGGCCAGGCGGCTCGCACGGTCCTGGGCCCGTCAGCGTCAAACCGGGCGACTCAGTTGAATTCTCTCATGCTATTACTAATACCGGAACAGTAGCAGTAGGAGGATTCCCCTGGAAAGTTATGTGGAGTGGTGTCAATAGTGGTCAAGCCGAGGCAGGATATGTCAAAAAAGATGACAAAATCGACAAAGGTCAAAAACGTATCATGTCGACGTATGGCTATATTATTCCAGCAGATGCTAAAAAGGGTAATAAGTTTTGTCAACGGATTGAGGGATTTCCAAAATCCAGTGACGATGGATCATCTGGTGCATCTAATATTGTTTGTGCGGTCGTTGGCGATATCCCCACGTCGACGCCCGGTAACCCTGATCAATTCGGTGATATCTGGACCAAATTTGATTATTACGGAAAGACAGATGGTGACCCTATAGCTGCAGGTGAAGTTGGTCCGTTTACACACTATGCCAAGGATACACATAAAATATATAAAGGGCCGATGGGTAAATGCAATGATCGATCGCCGCTACTACCAGCACTTGCGACCGAGTGGTTTGATTATATTGATTGGCGCTTCTATCATGAGGGTCGTTTTCCGTATACACTTGATAGTAAAGAAATCTCTCAATCGCCGTACAAAATTGATCGCGATGGTACGCCTATAGATGGCGGTAAATTTTTTGAGACTGAATTTAAGGCCAAGCAAGAGGATGTTCGCAATAAGTTTGTACAACGCTTTGAGTTCGATCTCTATGTCCACAAGTATCGCTGGAATCCTGAATCACAGTGCTCCTGCGGATCATATGTCGACGACGATGGTGTGACGCAGACACTCTACTGCCCGTACTATTCGATTTCAGCCGAACCGATCTACAAGATCTACACCAAGGGATCGGCGCCAGACGACTTTGATGTTGGCAAGAAGCCTAAGGTGCAAATATGGGGCGGCGATGCCCGGGTTGGAGGCAGTGTTATTACTAGTCTCTCCGATCCCAAGTTTGATGACGGACTCGCCGGTAAAGCGTTTGGTAGCTGGGTTGAATATGGCGGTATGATAGGGGGTACTATCAATATGTCTACCAATACTGGTTTTGCGACAGCTTCATTTATCGCAAATACACCGGATGGTCAGGCCGAGCAGTCAGCCTCATCGGCATGGCAGGATCTGACATTCTCAAACAGAGATGGTTTTGGTCATTTTACACTCGGCAGTCGATTCTTGGCGCAATCTCTTGTAGATAACCGACCTATCGAGACGAGTCCTTTGTGCAGTCGCTCTGGGGTATACGAGGCATCATCGATCGGTAATATGACGATTGGCAGGGCAGTGTCATGCATCATCAAAACTTCGGGAACATTTACGATTAACGGCAATATCACGTATGCAAGTGGTATGCATCCTGATGAGGTGCCCCAGCTGGTGATTGTCGCCGAGGGGGGCATCGATATTACGAGTGGCGTGACTAATGTCGACGCGTGGTTAATCACTAACGGCCAAGTGGACACCTGTTCTGATGGGCCTGAGATAGGTGAAAATGCCATTTCTCCTTGCGATGCCAAGCTCACCATCAATGGTCCCGTATCAGCCGCAACTCTCAATCTCAAGCGTACAGCCGGCTCCGAAGGGCAGTCTCCAGAGTCAGTTCAAGAACCCGCTGAGATCTTTAATCTTCGTCCAGATACCTATCTATGGGCTCGCCGACATGCAACATCCGCTGGTCGGGTACAGACCGTCAATCAGATGGAGCTGCCACCTCGTTACTAAACTGATAGATTGGCCTTGCCATTAACGCTTATGGTTAGGTATAATTAGACTATTATGAAATTACTAAAAGGCGTGGGCGACTTTTTTGCACTCGATGTAGGCACGACTGCTGTGAGAGTTGTGCAACTCTCTGGTGATGCTGACAAATGGTCACTTCTGCATGTTGGATATGCACCAATAGATATCAAAACTGCGTCGGCTAACTCTGCTGAGTCAACCCAAAAACTTGGTGAGGTCATCATGACGGCTGTTGGTCAGAGCGGCGTACGCACCAAAAACATTGCTATCGGTATACCATCACAAAAAGCATTTACTACTGTTATTGAGCTTCCCTTGATGCCGGAGAACGAACTCAAAGGCACTATCAAGTACCAGATAGATCGCTATATTCCGATGACAATTGACGAGGCAAAAGTCGATTGGGTCTCGCTTGGTAAATCAATGCGTGACCCTAGTCAGCAAGAGATATTGCTGACCAGTACGGCTAACTCTTATGCGGAAGAGCGGCTTGATTTTATTGAGGGGCTGGGTTTTAATGTGATTGCCATCGAACCCGATCCGATTGCCATGGTACGGTCGTTACTGCCGCCTGGTCTAGCTGATGCTCGTCTGATGCTTGATGTGGGTGAGTTTTCGACAGATCTTGTTATGACATACAATGATGCGCCGCGCTTGGTCCGAACGATACCGACGGGTGTTCATACGCTAGTAAAAGCTGCTGCTCAGAATCTCAACGTCCAAGAAGATCAAGCACGTCAGTTTATCCTCAAGTTTGGTCTTGCGCAGGATCGGCTGGAGGGGCAAGTGTATAAAGCGGTTGAAGGAGTTCTCGAGAATTTTGTGAGCGAGATAGAAAAGTCCATCAAATTTTTTCAGACGCGTTATCCTGAGACGTCGGTCGGAGGCATGTTGCTATCAGGCTATGCGAGTACCATTCCTCAACTTGGTGATTATATCGGCGGCAAATCTAGTCTTGCGATTCAGCCTGCTAATCCTTGGGCAAAAGTTTCGATGTCAAGCGGGAGCCAGCAGCAACTCGCTAATATATCATCCGAATTTGCAGTCGCTGTAGGCTTAGCTCAAAGGAGTAAAGACTAATGATTCAGGTCAATCTCGTTCCTGATATCAAGCAAGCCTTGATTCGTGCAGAGCGTATTCGTAGTACGGTAATATTCTTTGCAACACTGATTAGCATGATTGCAGCCGGCATTGTGATTGCTCTGGTGGTGTGGGTCTATGGTATTCAGACAGGAATTTCTGCTTACTATGATGGAAAAATTAAGACGCAGGACGACGCGATCCATGCCGTCAAGGACATCGAAAAAACCCTAACGATTCAAAACCAAGTCAATCAACTGAGTGCGCTTCATGATGACAAGAATATTTCATCACGTATTTTTGATGTTCTTAGTGCGATTGTACCATCCGCTCCAAATGATGTTGCTATCACAAATGCCGCACTTAGCAACAAGGATCAAACAATAGTGATGGAAGCTCAGGCAAAGGGTGGCTATGCTGCTCTCGAAATATTTCGCAAGACGATCGATGCAGCCGAACTAGAATACGCGGATGGCGGTACTATCAAAAGGGTATCGCTGGCGTCAGATTTGGTTGATGCTGACCGTAACTTTGGTGAAAACTCAAATGGCGAGAAGGTATTGCGCTTTACGGTATCATTTGGATATCCGGCGGAGCTTTTTTCACGCAAGGTGACCGGCCTCAAGATTACAACTCCAACGAGCACTAATGTCACCGACTCATTGCAAGGTGTGCCGCAGACGTTGTTTGCAGAAAATACCGACAAAAAACAGGGGAAAAAGGACTAAGCCATGCCTGCACTTCGTAAGCGCCAACAAATTGACAAAGCCAGCCGTACCATGTTTATGTGGGTGGCATTAGCAGCAGGGTTACTTGGTCTTATGCTTGTTTCGACGGTGTTTTTGTTCCAAAAAGGCATGTTCAATCAGCGTGTTATTGGCGCCAAGGCGACGACGCTGAAAGTTCTCGAAAATAATAACAGTAAAATTGAAGAGTTGCAAAATAACGTCCGAGCACTGAATACCAATGAGTCGCTGCGGAGTGTCATGATCAGTGGACAGACAGATTCTATTCAGGTGATCCTCGATGCCCTGCCATCCACTGTCAACTCATCAGCGTTCGGTGCCTCTCTCCAGGACAAACTACTACAGGACAAGGCGCTTCAGATTGAATCGCTGCGAGTTGATCCAGTGGTGGGGGTTGAATCAACCAGCAAAACTGGTATAGCCGATGACACTTTTGGGGCCGGCGGTGATAATACTATTAACTTCAAGCTCATCGTTGGTACGAGTGCTAATAACCCAACCCCACTCAAAGAACTGTTATTGCGATTCGAAAAATCAATTCGACCTATCAATGTATTGAGCGCGACTATTGAGCGTCAGCGACAGGTCGTGACATTGACAATCTATGGACAGACCTACTATGAGCCAGCTCGTAGTATCAATCTTACGGAGAAAACCATCAAATGAAAAAGTCTGAAGTAGCAATGATTATCTTGATTGCCTCGGTGAGTATGTTGGTGGCATATTTTGTCGCCAAGACAGTTATTGGTGATATTAGCAACCAAAGTGCCAAAGTAAAGACAGCAACGCCTATCGATAGTAACGTCAGTGATGTTGACAAAACAGTCTTCAATAAAGATGCCATTAATCCAACGATCCAAGTCTATATCGGATCAGAATCCGACAAGACTACTGATACCGCCAAGAGTAAGAACTGAGGTGTATCTACATGGCTCTCATGACCGATGATATGCTCGAAAAGCTGGTGGCTCTTCTGCGCGAGGAGGGGCTTGCCAGGGAGCAAGATATTGCAGCTGCGACAGAGCAGGCGGTAAAAGAGGGCAAGACCGTCATGGTCAAGCTTGTTGAAAACAAGGTCATCGATGAGGAATTGCTCGTCCATGCGATTGCCAACGTTTCGGGGTTGCCCTATGTCAACTTGACGCATAGCGTTGTGGATCAAAATGTGCTGGCACTTCTTTCGCAGGATATTGCTGAACGATTTATGGCAGTGCCACTTGCTGAAGTGCAAAATCGGCTGGCCGTTGCCATGATTGATGCCAATAATGTTCAGGCAGTCGACTATCTTGCAAGTTTTATCCAGCGGCCACTCAAGGTATTTATGGCATCAGAGGCCGGTGTCCGTCATGTGCTCGAACAATACAAGACTGATCTCTCGAGTGTCGATGAAGCTGCGGAGGCTTCTCAGGAAGAGGCAGAAGCTGCCCGGGAACGTGACATCAAGACAATTATTCAAGACTCGCCGATCAGTCGAGCGCTGAGTACAATTCTCGAATATGCCGTAAAATCTCGTGCCAGTGATATCCATGTTGAGCCTCTTGAAAAAGCACTGAAGATTCGTTGTCGCATTGACGGCGTTTTGCGTGAAGTGATGCAGCTACCAAAGACGATAGAGCCAGCTCTGGTCAGCCGAATAAAAATATTATCCAACCTGAAAATCGATGAACATCGTGTACCACAGGACGGACAGTTTACAGTACGTGTTGCCAATAAAGAAGTCGACCTCCGTATTGCGATCAGCCCAGTCGTATGGGGAGAGCAGGTGATTATTCGTTTGCTCGACAAATCGGGTAATACATTTGTGCTTGAAGAAATGGGGTATGCGGGTAGGGCGCTTCGTATGATCCGAAAAGGTATCCGCAAGCCCAACGGTATGATCCTCACATCAGGACCGACGGGGAGTGGTAAGTCGACAAGTCTCTACGCACTTATTAAAGAAATCAAAGACGATACGGTGAACATTATTACGCTTGAGGACCCCGTCGAATACAAAATGGATGGCGTCAACCAGATTCAAGTCAACAATGATGTAGGCTTGACGTTTGCTACTGGTCTTCGATCGATTCTCCGTCAAGACCCAGATATTGTGATGGTCGGAGAGATTCGCGATGCGGAAACGGCCAATCTTGCGGTGCAAGCAGCGCTGACGGGGCATCTGGTGTTTAGTACGCTTCACACTAATTCTGCAGCTGGTGTCCTACCGCGGTTGCTCGATATGGGTATCGAGCCGTTCCTGATTGCGAGTACTGTCAATACGGTTATCGGACAGCGTCTCGTGCGTCGCGTTTCGCCAAAACGCGATACCTATAGCTCTTCAGAGCTTGAGACTCAGAGTATTCATGAGACAATTGGGCATCTACTGCCGGCAACGAAAGCAGATATTGCTCGGGTGTCAGAAGATTTAGGGTATCCTGACTTGCCACTTGCTACCCAAAACGCTTATACTTTAGTCAAGGGTAAAGACTCTCCGTCGACACCTCGTGGCTACTCGGGACGAGCCGGTGTATTTGAGGTCATGGATATCACAGAAGAGATTCAAAACCTAATCGTCAAAAGGGCCACTAGTAGTGAGATTCAACGTATGGGTATTGAACAGGGTATGGTGACAATGCGCGAGGATGGCTATCTCAAGGCGCTTGGGGGGCTAACGACTCTAGAGGAAGTAAACCGTGTCGCGGCAAATATGGCATAAAAAGGGGGATTATGAGCGAACAGTCATTGCGGATTGAAACATTACTTGAGGAGGTGGTTAAGAAAAAGGCCTCTGACTTGCACTTGCAGGTTGGTTTACCACCAATGTTGCGTATCGATGGTTCGCTTGTCTCTTCGCCCGGGGCGCCCGAGCTCGATGAGGCGATGGTTGAGGGGCTGGTATTTGCAATTCTTGATAAGGAACAGCAGCAGATACTCATCAAGGATAAAGAATTTGATTTTAGCTTCGCATTTGGTACGCTAGGGCGATTTCGTGTTAATGCGTTTCATGAGCGTGGTAATCTCGCAGCAGCATTGCGTCTCATTCCCAATGAGATCAAGTCAGTAACTGAGCTGGGGATGCCGGCAGTTGTCATGAGTTTTGCTGAGTATCCGCGGGGATTGGTCCTCGTAACAGGTCCGACAGGTTCGGGTAAATCGACGACACTTGCGGCGCTCGTCGACAAGATCAATAGCGAAAAGTCGCATCACATTATTACCATTGAAGATCCAATCGAGTTTACTCATAAGTCGAAGAAGTCGGTCATCGTACAACGAGAGGTTCATTATGACACATATTCTTTCTCGGCAGCGCTTCGCTCAAGTTTGCGTCAAGATCCTGATGTTGTGCTGATCGGTGAGATGCGTGATCTTGAGACGATCTCTGCGGCAATTACCATTGCCGAGACGGGACACTTGGTGCTGGCAACGCTACACACGAACTCGGCGGCACAGTCGATAGATCGTATGATCGATGTCTTTCCGCCGCATCAACAGCCACAGATTCGGGCGCAACTTTCAAATATTTTGATGGCGATTTGCTCGCAACGGCTAGTACCGTCCATCGGCGGCGGTCGAGTGGTGGCGGCTGAAGTATTGGTTGCGAATCCAGCTGTCCGTAACATCATCCGTGAAGGCAAAAGCCATCAGCTTGATGCCGTCATTCAGACCGGAGCAGACCAGGGTATGCAGACTATGGATCGTACGCTCGTCGGACTTGTACAGGCCGGTAGCATTACGTATGATGAGGCGCGTAACTATGCAGTAGACTTGACCGAATTTGAGAGACTGATGCGAGGCTAAGATGAAAAAATTTCAATATCAAGCGAGAGACACTTCGACCGATAAGATAGTAAAATCATCGGTTCAAGCTGAAACTGAGGGTGCTGCCGCTAAGGCACTGCTTGCTCAAGGGTTTGTGCCGCTCGATATCAAGGAGGATGACAGCGACGACAGTGTTTTTAGCAAAGTGTTTGGGCGCATCACGACGAAAGATAAGATTGTTTTCACGCGTCAGCTTTCAACGCTGATTGGTGCTGGACTACCATTGACACAGAGTCTCCATACGACGCTTGAGCAAACCCAGAACAAGCGCCTTCAGGGTGTTATCGGGGACATTATTGGATCAGTCGAGGGGGGAAAAACACTATCAGAATCTTTTGCTAGACACCCAGCGGTGTTTGACAAGGTTTATCTAGCTCTGATTACTGCCGGAGAGGCATCAGGTACTCTCGACGAATCCCTAAAACGCATCGCTGCCCAGCAGGAAAAAGATGCTGCGACTATGAGTAAGATTCGTGGCGCTCTGACGTACCCTCTAATTGTCTTGCTGGTGATTGTGGGCGTGATGGCATTTATGTTGTTCACAGTGGTGCCACAGGTTGAAAAGCTTTACCATGACCTCAAGCGCTCGCTGCCTATTTTGACGCAAGTTATGGTGTTTATTGCTAACTTTCTGATCCACTATTGGTGGCTGGTGGCAATTCTCATGGTGGTGTTGGCCTACTTTACTATTCAGTTTCTGCGGACTGATGGTGGTATCAAAATTATGGATACAGTCAAGCTAAACGTGCCCTTGTTCGGCCCTATGTTCCGCAAGCTCTATATGGCTAGGTTTGCTCGTACCGGTGAAACACTCTTGTCTACTGGCGTGGCGATGCTTGATATGCTGCATATTACCAGTAGTGCCGTCAATAATATACTTGTTGGCAGGAGTATTGAGAATGCTGCGGAGAAAGTAAAGGGCGGCAAGGCATTATCAGAAGCGTTGCAGCCAGAGGATTACATCATGTCACTGGTGCCACAGATGATCAAGATTGGTGAACAATCAGGTCGGATTGATGAGATGATGGGGAAGACCGCTCAGGTGTACGAAGATGAGCTTGACGAACAGATTAGGGCTATTTCTACGGCTATTGAACCTCTTCTGATGGTTGTGCTGGCGATTGTTGCAGGCGGTATGGTAGCAGCAATCTTGTTTCCTATCTACAGCCTGGTCAACGATCTTCGTGTCTAGACAAACTAACTATGCCGTAGTATGATAAAGCATAAGCGGCAACGCACTAAAAACTCATATTCCTAGAAAGGGTGGGAAATTCCATGAGCATACAGCCAAAAGTAACAGCGCGCGGGTTTACAATTATTGAAGTTGTGCTTGTGCTCGCGATAGCTGGATTGATATTTTTGATGGTCTTTATTGCACTGCCATCATTGCAGCGCAGCCAGCGTGACACTCAGCGACGAGCTGACGTCAATAGGTTTATTAGTCAACTGCAACAATATTCAGTTAATAATCGTGGTCGAATTCCGACCGACGATGAAGCTGTCAAATCTTTTGCTCAAGATTACCTCAAATGGAATGCTACTGATGTTAACGCCAGCGAATTCAATGATCCTAAAACAGGCGAGCCATACACGATTATAGTTGAGCAGCATACTGACGCTCTAGCCGAGGACAAATATGGTATTGTGTATTATGCTAATAAGTCAGCCTGCGATGGCGAAAAAATGAAGGGCAGCGCTAATGCACGTGAGGCTGCCGTCTTGATGCGTCTTGAGGGATCGGGTTCATTCTGTCAATCAAATAAATAATTCAATACCCAAATAATGACTGAAACTCCTGGTCAACTGACTGGGAGTTTCTATTTTTGGTTTTGGTTGCTATGATAGTACTTATGGATATGATAAGTCTTACAGTACTGCTTGGGTTATTAGGTGCGGCTATTGGTAGCTTTTTAGGCGCAACGGTCTGGAGGTTACGGGCGCGGCAGCTCAGCGCGGATCGTCTGGCCGGGCAAACGTATAGCAAGCAGGAATACCGACAGCTACAGTCGATATCACGGGGGATGTTTGGTATTAGTGATCGTTCGCACTGTTTGCACTGTGGTCGCATCCTGGCGTGGTATGACTTGCTGCCAATTATGAGCTGGGCATCTACGAGGGGCAAGTGTCGGTATTGCCATAAGTCGATTGGCTGGCTTGAGCCTATTATTGAAATCGGTACCGCGCTCTTTTTCATGATGTCATTGTGGCTGTGGCCATTTGGCTATGGTAGCGGTGGCCTGATTGCGCTATTTGCGGTATGGTTAGTGATCGGTATAGGCTTGATTGTGTTGTTTGCCTATGACGCCAAGTGGTTACTACTACCAGATACGATTATGATACCAGTTATCATATTGTCAGCGCTGTTTGCGGGGGGTGTTGTTATTACGCAAGGTGGAGTTTTTGACCTGGGGTGGCTAGGATCATTGCTAGGATCGGTGGCTATCTTGAGCGGTATTTATTGGTTGCTGTGGGTAATCTCGCGAGGTGCATGGATAGGGTTTGGCGACGTCAAACTGGGTCTTGCACTGGGGCTTATTCTCGGAGAGTGGCAACTCGCATTTATCGCTCTATTTGTTGCTAATCTTGTAGGCTGTATCATCATACTTCCTGGACTATTGACTGGTCGCCTATCACGAAGAACACGTGTACCATTCGGGCCTCTTTTGATGATCGGCATGCTGACGGCATTGTGGTGGGGGAATGATATCCTTGCCTATTTCATCGGTATTTCGACGTAGAACTGATCGTGTTTATGGTATAATCATCATCAATGGGTAGCACAGCAAAAACGCAAGGGTTTACGCTTATAGAGGTGATCTTATTTTTGACGATCAGTGTTTTGCTGGCAGTTCTTATCATTGCTGGCCTCAGTGGAGGTATGCGGGCCGAGCGCTACAAGGACTCCGTCAACTCTTTGAAAACATTTATCCAAGATCAGTACTCGATTGCTGCAAATGTTGTCAACACCCGCTCTGTAGTCGGATGTCCAGTGCTGAATCCGTCAGATATGAGTACACGCGGCACGAGTTCCTGTGTTGTTTTAGGCCGGTACATCACCAGTGCTGATGATACCGGCACTAAACTGGTCGCAGCTAATATCATTGCCCGCAGTAGTTTGCCAGACAATCAACTGACTTCGGCTGCCCTCAATACATTTACATTTGCCTCTTATTATAATGTGCCAGCATCGAGCATATCCGTTTTAGATATTGATAACTTTGAGATGAATTGGGGATCTGGCATGGTCGGCAGCCAGAAAACACCGATGTTATTCACTATGGCTATTATTAGACTGCCACAGAGCGGTGCTCTGACAAGCTATGTAAAAGAAGGGCGATTGGACATTCCGACACTTATTGGCGATGGTTCTCCGACCAATACACCCATTACTATCTGTGTGACACCGGCAGCCGGTACTATTTCGCCAGTCGTAGGTTCAGCTTCGTTGGCTGTGCGTATTAATCCATATGCGAGTTCGCAAGCAGCAGTCGAAATACCGCTTGAGGGTCAGACGAAAGGTATATTATGCAGCTAAAAAGCACTCAGCGCGGCGATACAATTATCGAGGTGTTTATTGCGTTTGCGCTGTTTGGGGCAATCACAGTCATTATTATGAGTATCATGAATCGAGCTATTGTTTCAGCTCAGCGGGCGCTTGAGATAAATCTTGTCAGGCAACAGATTGATAGCCAGGTGGCAGCCATCCAGTACATACACAAATCTTACGTGAGTGTATTTGAGCGTAACAAGTATAGGACTCTGTCAGGTGCCGCTGCGGAGTGGCCAAAGTTCAAGGCTATCGCTGTACCAAAAGCTCTAGACTTCGGTGCTAATGACGCAAACTGCCCAGCAAGTGTGCCGTCGGCATTTGTGGTGACAAGCGCTGGCAAACTACAAACTGCTCATCTGAAGACAGCTGCTTCAGACGTGCCATACTCCAAACTATTGTATTCCACAGACGGTTCTACCTATATGGGAAGTCAAGGCATCTGGGTGCAAAGTGTTACCAGCGATGATGAGCAGCCAGGTGTCGGTTATGTAGATTTTCACATACGAGCTTGTTGGATTGGTCCGAGCTCAGAAAGGCCGATAAACATAGGGACAATTGTGAGGTTACATGAACCACGCGACTATTAGCCATCGAGAGGGCTTTACATTGATCGAGTTGATGCTATCCATGGCATTTGTATCAATTTTGCTGATTATGATTGCTGTGACAGTTGTCAATGTCAGCCGTACGTATACGCGGGGTGTGACGCTGCGAGAGGTAAATCAGGTTGGTCGTAGCGTGAGCGAGGACTTGCAGCGAACGTTTAACTCCTCTCAGGCTTTTGATATGACCGGAGTCAATGCAGAATACTATATGGTAGGCACAAACGATGCCGGACGTTTGTGTTTGGGACGGTATACCTATGTCTGGAATACGGAGATTATCTATGCATCTCCAACGCCTCGAAATATTTTTGACGACGGTACTAAACCAAAATTTGCACGCGTAGTAGACCAGAATCGAGAACTATGTCGGTATGGTGGTACGGGTCCAATTATGCGCCAGCAGGCGACAGAACTGATCACGAGCGGTGACAGAGATCTTGTATTGCATAAATTTACTGTTCAGCAAACCCAAGGAGGTTCAGCGAGCGCTCAGGGTCTCTATTACGTCACTTTCAAGATCGGCACTAATGATTCTGAAAATCTCGACAAGACTAATTTAGTGTGCAAACCACCGGTTACTGCCAACAAGCTTGAAGACTATTGTGCCATTAATAATTTTGAGCTTGTGCTTCGAGCAGGAAATAGCTTATGATAAAAGACAGGATATCTATGGATGACACATTACACGAACAGGGAATCGTATCAGTCTTTGTAGTCATTTTTACTGGCTTACTGCTGACAGTTGCAATGATAGGCTTTGTCCGTATCATGTTGAGCGATCAACATCAGGCATCAGTCGATGATCTCTCAAAAAGTGCTCTCGACTCTGCCAACGTAGGTGTCGAGGACGCAAAGCGACTTATTCTTTTTTGGAAGTCATGCAGAAATGGTGAAATCACTGTTGCGGGCAAGTGTGCTCAAGTGATAGATGCCTTTGACAGTAACAGCATGGATGATTGTAATACGTTATCAAATCTCGGGATTAGCGCGAGGCTTAACGGTGAGACGCTTGTCCAGCAAAAATCTGGCGACATCAAGCTAGATCAGGCCTATACTTGCGTGACTATCAATACCCAGCTCAAAGATTACAAGGCGCAATTGAGTGAGGGCAAGAGTACCGTCGTGCCGATACGCCTATCAGGCGGGGCTTCGGAGATAACTCTTGAGTGGTTTAGCGTAGAAGACTTGCCGCGTCGAGACTATCGTGTTATTACGACACCGACAACAGCACCTCAAATACCTTTAATGGAAGCGTGGAACATTATCGGCACTAACACACCACCAATGATGCGCGTGCAGGCAATCAGTACGGGGGAGAGCGTTAATTTTGATGCACTCAATAACAGTCCTGGTACAGCATTTCTATATCCGTCTACTGGTGGAGGTCAGGCATCAGTTGCTATGACCGAGCCGCGGCGTACACCAGCTATCGATCCACCTAAGCGTGTTGCCTGTGTTATGATGCTGAACGAAGGGTATGCATGCAAGACAGTCCTGACCGGCATACCTGGACCTATTGCCTATATTCATCTCACCGCCCTTTATACTGGCGCAAGTTTCAGACTATCGTCAGCGAGTGGTGCGGTTGAGTTCTCAAGTCCTCAGATAGAAATTGATTCAACTGGCAGGGCTAACAATTATTTTCGACGCATAGCAACTCGTGTCGAAGTAACAAACACCGACATGCCATACCCCACGGCGGCGATTGATATCGGTGGTAATCTTTGCAAAAACTTTATTGTCGAAATGAACACGCCCACTGGCGACAAGCATAATCGACGCCTGACGCCGTTTTGTACTCCATAAATACGATATACCTAGGAGATGGTCGTATCCGTATCTTCACTATGATATTTTTCGTATATCTCGCGCAGATGGCTATCAGTGACGTGTGTGTATATCTGGGTGGTACTAATATTACTATGGCCAAGCATCGACTGTACACTTCTTAGGTCGGCACCATTCATCAGCAGATCAGTCGCGAAACTGTGACGCATCGTATGGGGACTGACATGTTTAGTAATGCCTGCTAATCTGGCATATTTATTGATGATTCGTTGAATACTACGTGAAGTTAAACGACGATAGTTGCCACTGTTCGAGATGGTATTATTGCGACTATAGTTCAGGAATAGTGGTGCAAGGCTGTCAGATCGAGATGCAAGATATGCATCTATATGTTGAGCTGCTGTCGTGCTCAGGAATATCGGTCGATCTTTTTGACCTTTTCCGCGTACCATAAATTCTCGTCGTTTAGTATTGATGTGGTCACGATTGAGCTGAACGAGCTCAGAAACACGTAGTCCACTCGAAAATAGCAGTTCTATAATTGCTTTATCACGAAGTGATTGGTCTTTATTGTCACTTGGAATGGATGCAATCATACGCCCGATCTCTTCATAGGTGAGAAATGTGACTTGCTTGCGACTGATTTTTGGTAACTCAATGTGATGCGGTGCCAGGCTTGGTACGTTACGTTTTGCAAGATAAGCAAGAAACCCTCTCAGCGCGATGAGATGGTAGTTTTGAGTAATTGTCGCCAGGTCATCACCGCTTGTGTTGCTGTAGCGATTGAGCCACAAACGGTATTTGCGCACTAGTTCCGGTGTAATATCTTTTGTTGGTATATCGCCTGAAAACTCGACTACTCGATCAAGATAAAGCCGATAATTTTCCGCAGTTCGAACTGAGCGACCGCCTGCCACCTCAAGATGTTCAATATAATCCATTATCATATCAGATAAGAAGTATGCCTGAGCCATACCCTAAGCATAGCCTAGATAAGCAAAAAATAATATAATGAACGGAACATGACTATATTTGAATCAATTGTCCTGGGGGTTGTTCAGGGATTAACCGAATTTATTCCAGTGAGTAGCTCGGGCCATTTGGTGATTCTACAAGAACTATTATCAGGTGCCTCAGAACACCTTTTTTTGGAATCTATCAATATTGGTACGGTGTTAGCGCTGCTTATTTTTTTCAGAAAAAAACTGATCACACTCATTCGTGATACAGTCATGCATCGTCGCTATACGATGCTACGTAACATTCTTTTAACATCGATGCCAGTAGGGATTGCTGGTTTATTTCTGGCAGATTATATTGCTGCCAATACTTTTTTCTCGAGCCTGACAGTTGTGATGGTCATGCTCGCTAGTGTTGGGGTACTGATGATTGTGATTGAGCGATTACCTCATCTATCTCTTCAGGTTGATGGCTCGGAAATGGGGTGGAGAAGGGCGCTTGTGATTGGCATCATACAAGTCTTTGCGCTCATTCCCGGTGTGTCTCGGTCAGGATCAACGATTATTGCTGGGCGCCTGATGGGACTTTCGCCAGCTGCGGCTGCTGAATATAGCTTTTTGGCCTCTCTTCCTATCATGATCGCTGTGACACTGAAGCTGTTTGTTCGTAGCTCAGACAGATGCTATTTAATGGAACATCTTGGCGTACTAGTTGTTGGCAATATAGCTGCGTTTGTCGTTGGCATACTCGCTATTAAGTTTTTGATGGATTATTTACAACATAATACTTTGGCATTGTTTGGTTGGTATCGCTTAGCTTTAGCAGCTGTTATCGCGCTGATTCTTTTGTTACAATAAATAACGAAGATCAAAGCTTCGCTACTAAAAGGAGAGACTATGCCGCAACACCCTATTGTCCAAAAAATTAAATTTGAGCGAACGTTCTGCATGATCAAACCAGATGGTGTCAAGAGGGCCGTGATCGGCGACATCATCCAGCGCTTTGAAAAAGCCGGTCTCAAGCCGGTAGCTATCAAGATGTTTGTTCCGACCGAAGAGCAGGTGCGACGACATTACCCGATGAGTGACGAAGCCTGGGTTGCGCGATTAGGTGAAAAGACCTTGAGTTCATTTGATAATATCGAAGCTGATGCCGAGGAGGTGCTTGGTACAATTGACAAGTCCATACTTGGCAAAAATGTTGCAGACAGTCTGGTGCAGTTTATGACTTCTGGCCCGGTTGTTGCCATGGTGTTAGAGGGTATCCAGGCTGTTGATATGGTGCGCAAACTGTGTGGTCATACATTGCCATTTAAGGCCGATGTTGGTACGATACGAGGCGATTATTCTGTTGATAGTCCCGCGGTTGCAAACGTTGAGATGCGTGCAATTCATAATTTGATTCATGCAAGCGAGACCCAAGCAGAGGCGGCTAATGAGGTGGATCTGTGGTTTGGTAAGGATGAGATTCCTACTTATGATCTTAGCGCCGATGCAGTTATGTACTCAAAGTACTACTAGTCTGGACGGGCGGCCTTGTGTCATAATAGGGCATATGCCCTGGTAGCTCAATTGGATAGAGCAATTCCGTCCTAAGGAAAAGGTTATAGGTTCGACTCCTGTCCGGGGTACCAAAATTGGGACAAAATCGGAATTGTCGCCCGTCAGGGCGGCTTTTTCTTTGGTCTGCGCTGCGCCTCGCTCAGAAAACCCTTTACATATTTTTTGCAATTTGCTCTGCCGAGATTTTTGAGGATTTTGAAAAGAGTGTTCCTATTTAGGTTGTGTCTGCAATAATGTTCAGAGCTTTCATGGGGTATACTGGATATATGCAGCTAAAGACAATAACTTGGAATATAGGAGGCGGTAAGCATTTAAAGGATGGAGAAGACCCGCTACTCATGGACTCTTATTCAGTAGATGCTATTAGAGAAATAGCAGAGTGGTTAAAGGCAAGCAGCCCAGACATTATCACTATTCAAGAAGCTCAAGGTATGGGAGGTACTAATCAAGTAGAAGAAATTGCAAAGCTTTTAGGATACAACTACTACTTTTTCGAACCTACTTCCTCATCGCACATAGATGACAACAAGACCCTCGGTAATGGAATAATCTCCAAGCACCCTATCTCAAATCATTCAGCCGGTCTATTCCTTAATCCTAATATAGAGACGACCCTACAGGGTAGACGGGTGGTAAGCCACGATAGGGGCTATGGTACGTGCGCGATAAGCCCTAACGGTTATAACATTTCGGTGACTACACTCCACCTTCTGCCGCTTCGGGCTTTCAATGTTGAGTTTGAATCAGATATAGGAGAGGAAATACTGCACAGTATTGAATCCGCCATTTTGCCAAAGACTCCTATAGCTCTAATTCAAGGGGACTTTAATATCGACAGCCCACAGGTTGCGTCTATTTTGCCAAACTTACTCGCAAATATGGACGAAATATCACTTAACGAGCCGACTACACCATCAGGGAGACAATACGACCACGTGCTTTATAAGGGCCTCGTACTTGAAGGCATGAAAATCGACTCAAAGGTAAAGACCGACCATTACCCAGTAATTTGTGAGTTTTCTATTGACACTTAAAGTTGCTTCTCTAACACTTCAATAGGCAGACTGACAAAGTCAGCTCGGCTCGTGCAAGAGCCTAACGCTCGACAATGACATCGCTTTCCAAAAGCACGCTGGGGCCTGAGCCGCCAGTTCAGCCTACCAATCAATATATTGCTGTCAAACTCACTATAACTGGGAGAAAGGTGGTGCAGGGGACGCCAATCGCATGATCTGCTGCTTTATATCAAAAGGCAGCAACATTGCCTGCTGCTTGCAGATGGGGGGGGTAGCTGCCATACAGGACTGGATGAATACGGTACCAGGAAAGATGTTCGCCTACCATACAGCCGAGGAGATATACGAAACACACAAGGATGAAGTAGCCCATGTCAGCTAGATCAGACCAAACAAAAACCACCCAACTTGTTGCGGTTGGGGGTTGTGGGTGGGGTTTTGCTGTATAATTATAACTACAACAATGATAAAAAAACCAGCAGTGCCGAACGGGCAAAAGGCAGCGTTTAACGGTCAGCGCGAGGGCGAGGAGTTGCTATTTGTGTTTCGCCGGCATATTATTGCTATGCGTAGAGGTTTTTATCTATTGCTCGTCCCGTTTGCATTCTCCTCGATACCTCCTCTTCTTTGGCAGAATAGTCTAGAGTTGTTCTTATTGCCTCTGGGGGGATTGGTTGTTGGGGTTGTGCTATTTTCCTACCACTTACTAATGTGGCGGTATACCTACTATCTCGTGACTGATCAGCGCATCCGTCAGGTGACACAGAAAGGCTTTTTTGGTACGGATGTGGTCGAGCTCAATCTATCTAAAATTCAAAACATAAGCTATAATATACCAGGTTTTAGTGGTGAGATTTTTAAATACGGCACCATTGTCATTCAGACATATGTCGGCGATTTGATCATTCGTCATGTCGATCACCCTGAGCGTACGTATAACCAACTTCAAGATGCTGTGATGGTCGCAGTAGGAAAGCATGACATACATGAAGAAGATATCGCTTAAGCGACGCACAAAACAGGCCAGCAATAAGCCTACACGTATCACCAACGAGACTGTCGCCGAACATCGCGAACAAATACTGGCTGGTGGTCGTAAGTTTAAGTATCCCGTGCAATATGCTCGTCACCGTCTCGTGGTCAATGCTGTGATTATCGTAATCGCGGCCGCTAGTGCGTTTGGGCTATTGACATTTTGGCAACTCTATCACGCACACGACTCTAGTACGTTCTTCTATCGTGTTACGCGCATTTTACCTCTGCCAGTTGCGTCAGTGGATGGTGCGATGGTGCATTATAGCGACTATCTTATGTATTATCGTAGTTCTGAGCACTATCTGCTGCGCTATGACCAGATCAAACCTAAGACGCCCGATGGTAAGCGTCAGCTCGATTATATTAGGCGTAGAACACTCGACAATGTCGTAGCTGATGCTTACGCCGCCAAGCTGGCATCGAACGCGAAACTCAGCGTGTCCGATAAAGAGATAGACGCCGTTATAGAGCAGGACCGCAACACCCAAAATGGCAAGATATCTCAAGAGACATACGATGCGTCTGCCCTGAGTGTTCTCAATTGGTCGCCCGAGGAGTACCGCCTTGATATCAAGAAACGCCTTTTGATGCAGAAAGTAGCCTATCAGGTGGATGTCACTGCTAGAAATAAACAGACAAAAGCAGTAGAAATCCTCAAGTCTAATCCGGTTATTCCGCTCGATCAGTTGGCGGCGCAGCTTTCGGATCGCGAATCAAAGGTAGAGTTTGGTGCATCGGGTATGGTCAATCTCTCTGCATCGTTCGGTGGTCTAAGCGTTGCCGCTGCGCAGTTAGAAAAGGGCAAACTTTCCGATCCGATCAAGAGTTCTACTGGTGATGGATACTATATCCTGAAACTTGTTGATAAAAACGCAACACAAGTGAACTATCAGTTTATTCGTATTCCGCTGACAATGTTTAAACAGCAGGTTGAAAAAATGCGTGCTGATAACAAAGTAAAAGAATTTATATCTATACCAAAACAGCAGGATCCTACAAAGACGAGTTCTGAAAAAACTAAATAATATCACTGAGGGCAGTAGAGGAGAAACAGGATGTTTACATTACCAGCACTAGAGTATGGGTGTGATGATCTTGCGCCAACTATTAGCGAAGAGATTATGCGGCTTCATCATACCAAGCACCACCAGACATATGTTGACAAGCTAAATGCTGCACTCCATGACGTGCCAGATCTGCGTGCCAAGCCTATTGTCGAGTTACTTAGTGCCATCGATGTATTACCCGAATCAGTACGATCAGCAGTTCGCAATCACGGGGGAGGACACTATAATCATTCATTGTTTTGGCAGTGGTTGTCACCCTCTGGCGGCGGAGAACCAAGCGGTGAGTTGTATCGAGCTATAGTAGCCAAGTTTGGTACGTATCAGGGCTTTGTTGATGAATTTACATCACAATCGTTGAGTATTTTTGGTAGTGGATGGGTGTGGCTTATGCCAGATATGGCAATTATTACAACACCGAATCAAGATACTCCTATTATGGCAGGTTTGTCAACGCCGCTCCTCGGTCTTGATGTCTGGGAACATGCCTATTATCTTGATTATCGTAATCAACGTGACCGCTATGTAGCGGCGTGGTGGGATGTAGTCAACTGGCAGCGGGTTGAAGATTTATACCGATCGTTCACAGAGACCTACCGCTAAAGACGCTGTGCTGCTTGGTAGTTCTCATTCTCGGAGGGGCTTTTATTTAAAAAAGCCCCTCCAATGAACGGGGCTCATAAACGCTTATTGTGGCGCGCCCGACCGGATTCGAAC
>DDER01000002.1 GCA_002336735.1 Candidatus Saccharibacteria bacterium UBA1949
AGCCAGGATCAAACTCTCCATAGTAGTTTTCGAAGGGCTCACCCCTCGGACGCGGCGCGAACGAATAAATCGTTCGAGACCGGCCTCTCCCCCTGAAGGAATCTCTTGCGAAATCCTACCAGGAAAAAAACTGTCAATATGGTTATTTAACTACATCACTAAAGTGATAGTACTTGTTTCCATAAAGTGTTTCTGTCTCCAGAAACGTCTACTCAAAAATAGACTGNNTTGCACAACCAAATTGTTAAATAACATAATTAATCTGTTCATCTCCACTGGTACTTCTACTTCTTTCGCATCTCGCTTTGATTATCGCATTCCTGCGACCAGACTGTTACCAATCATACTCTGTCGCTGTGGACAAGTCAAGGATGATTGTCTGTTATTTTGTAGCAATATAAACAACAAGTCCAATTCCCGTACCAATTATGGCCCCCACCAGCACTTCTAAAGGGGTATGCCCCTTGGCGGAACGCGGTAACAACACCTTTATTTTGGCGGTTTTTATCATCTCCTGAATAGCCAGTCCCTGCTCGCCAACCGAACGACGTACCATCATAGCATCATACATAGCTATGGACGCTGCCAGTGCGGCCACACCAAAAATAGCCGATTCAAAACCGTCGCGCAGGCCCACTACTGTCACTAGTGCCATCGATGTAGCACTGTGGGCACTCGGCATATTGCCCGATAGGTACAGTTTTCGCAGGTTGCTAAAGTCACGGTCGCGTAACGAAGCAAAAATATACTTTGACCCCTGTGCTACGATCCATCCCGAAGCGATTGCTAATAAGTAAGGCGACATCACCAACTCCCAGCTCATTATACAACCCCCTCGTCAGTTGCTGGGGCTTCCATTAGCCCAATCGACGACACACTGTCGCCTGACCCTAGACGCATCACTGTCACGCCCTGGGTTGTCCGCCCTAGCATCTTGATATCACCGAGGCTCAGCCGAATAGTCTGTCCGTTTTTTGATATCAATATCGCCTCGGCCATCGCAGGGTCAATCGTCTGTACCGATATAATCGGCCCGGTCTTTGCCGTCACTACCGCTGCCTTGATACCAACCCCGCCCCGTTTATGACTCGGGAAGTTAGCAACTTTAGTCTTTTTGCCGAAGCCTTGCTGGCTAATCACCAGCAGAGTCTGGTCATCGCTAGCAACAATATCCATACCCACTACCCAATCGTTCGGACGCAACCGTACACCCCGCACACCGCGCGCCACCCTGCCCATCGGCCGCACTTCTTTTTCATTAAAGCGCACCGCTTGACCAGCAGATGTTGACACAATTACATCGTTGTCACCTTCTGTCTTTTTAATCCAGCGTAGCTCGTCACCGTCATCAAGATTGATCGTGATTAATCCGTTAGTACGAATGTTAGCATAGTCCTTTAGTGGTGTCTTTTTTACGGTACCCCTAGTGGTGGCCATGAACAAGAAGCCTTCATCTGTTGCGTCCTTTGGTCGACCAACGATTGATGTAATTTTCTCTTCAGGCTGTAGCTGCAACAGATTAACCGCCGCCACACCCTTGGCTGATAGGCCCGCAGCTGGCACCTCGTACGCCTTCAGGCGAAATACCCGACCTTTATTAGTAAAGAACAGCAGCCAGTCGTGCGTACCAGCTGGCACCAGCTGATCTATAACGTCTTCTTCTTTGGTCGTCATACCACGCTTGCCTTTGCCACCACGATTTTGACGTCTGTAGTCTGTAAGCCGAGTGCGTTTAATATAGTTCTCCGTTGTCAAAAGCACAACTATATCTTCTTCTGGAATAAGTTCCTCATCACTAAATTTACCAAGCTCATGGTTGATAATCTGTGATCGACGCTCATCCCCGTATTTCTCTTTCATCTCAAGTAACTCGGTCTTAATAATACCAAGAATTTCTTGCTCATCAGCCAGAATTGCTTCGTACCGCTTGATCGCTTTCAGAAGTTCACTCAGCTCATTCTCAATTGTCTGACGCTCAAGCCCCGTCAACCGGCGTAACTGCATAGCAAGGATAGCTTTGGCTTGAATTTCGCTGAGCACAAACTGTTTTATGAGTGCTTTCTCTGCAATATCGTGTGTTTTGCTCGCCCGAATCGTTTTGATCACTTCATCAATATTGTCGAGAGCAATTTTGTATCCTTCCAGGATATGCGCCCGCTCTCTAGCCTTCTTAAGCTCAAACTCAGTACGACGCCGGACGACAATTTGGCGATGCTTGACAAACTCACTTAGCATCTCCTGCAAGCCCAATATTCGCGGCTGAATGCCATTAATCAAAGAAAGCATGTTGTAATTAAAGCTACTTTGTAGCGGCGTCAATTTATAAAGCTGGTTGAGAACTTTCTTTGGATACCCGTCTTTTTTTACCTCCACCACGACACGTACTTTTCCTCGAGAGCTCTCGTCACGAAGGTCACTAATGCTAATTTTCTTTTCTTTGTAGAGTTCAGCGATCTTTTCAACAAGTGATGCTTTATTTACACCATACGGTATCTCAGTAATAATAATCTGGTGTCGACCTTTTTTCGTCTCTTCAATTTGAGCAACCGCCCGCACGGTGACACTTCCGCGACCATTCTGGTAGGCCTGCTTCATGGATGCGCCGCCATAAACAATAGCACCGGTCGGAAAATCAGGACCCTTAACATGCCTCAAAAGGTCATCGATGGTTGCCTCTTCATTATTAATTAATTCAATGGTTGCATCGACCAACTCATTTAAGTTATGAGGAGGAATATTCGTAGCCATACCAACTGCGATACCGATTTGTCCATTGAGTAGCAGGTTTGGAACTTTTGCGGGCAATACGACAGGCTCTTGCTCAGAGCCATCATAATTATCACGAAAGTCCACTGTTTGCTTGTCGATATCAGCCAGCAACTCATCCGAGAAACGCTGTAAACGTGCCTCGGTGTAACGACTTGCTGCGGCTGGATCGCCATCCATGGAACCAAAGTTGCCCTGCCCCTGAACGAGCGGGTAGCGTAATGACCACGGTTGAGCGAGACGCACCATGGATTCATAAATTGCCGAGTCCCCATGCGGGTGATACTTACCCATGACATCACCAACAATACGTGCACTTTTAACAAATCTAGCGTTGCTACGGTTGCCGTTAACGTTCATAGAGTGCAAAATACGGCGATGAACTGGCTTTAAGCCATCACGGACGTCGGGCAGAGCACGATCAATAATCACGCTCATCGAGTAGCGGAAAAAACTATCTTCCATAACATCTTCGATTGTGCGCTGTTCGACACCACGCGCTTCAGGCGTCAATACCTCACCCTCAATTGGCACTTCTTCGTTTGGCAATATTGTATCTTCGTTCATAGTAGTGTATATCCCCTAAATATCAAGCTCATCAAGGTTAGCATGTTTCGCGCGTGCCTGTATGAATGTTTTACGTAATGATACCTCATCACCCATCAGTTTGGTAAATATGGCATCTGCGTTTTCGGCGTCATGAATCCGCACTTGGCTTAATACTCGATGCTCTGGATTCATCGTGGTATCCCACAACTGATCGGCGTCCATCTCACCAAGCCCCTTAAAACGCGACAACGTCACACCGGCTTGCTTAACTTTGTCGTCGCTCTCACTAAATTCCGCGCCACGCTCTTTGCGGTCAGTGATCAGTTTGTCCAACTCAGCTTCAAGTCCATCCTCATCATAAACATATGTTTTTTTCTGTCCTTTGTTGAGACTAAAGAGCGGCGGCTTCGCAAGATAGACATACCCACCCTCGATCAACTCCTTCATATAACGGAATAGAAATGTCAGTAGTAATGTAGAGATATGACTACCATCAACATCGGCATCAGTCATGATAATAATCTTGTGATATCGCAAACCACTGACATCAAATGATTCACCAATACCGACGCCAAATGCCTGAATCATGGCCACAATTTCCTTGTTTGCGAACATTTTATCGAGACGGGCGCGCTCTGTATTGAGCACTTTACCACGAAGCGGCAAAATGGCCTGGCTTTTGCTATCTCGGCCTTCCTTTGCTGAACCAGCGGCTGAGTCTCCCTCGACAATATAGATTTCGCTTTCGCTCGGATTTTTACTTGAGCAATCATAGAGCTTGCCGGGCAGCCCCATGCCATCAAGGGCACCTTTGCGGAGTACGTTCTCTCGAGCCGCACGCGCTGCTTTGCGGGCCCGGGCAGCAAGCAAGGCTTTGCCGACTATTTTTTTCGCTATCTCAGGATTTTCTTCGAGGAAGTACGCAAAATACTCATTCATGACTTGTTCGACATAACGACGGACTTCGGGGTTGCCTAGCTTGTTTTTCGTTTGTCCCTCAAACTGTGGATCGGGTAACTTAACCAATATAACTGCCGTTAATCCTTCACGAATATCGTCACCGGACAAATTATCTTCTTTTTCTTTGAGCAGACTATTCTTGCGAGCATAATCATTAATAACACGCGTTAACGCAGCCCGAAAACCGATTAGATGCGTTCCACCGTCAGGCGTGAGAACATTATTGGCGAATGGACGGACGGTCTCTATATAGCTGTCGTTGTACTGAACTGCCACCTCTACCATCGATTCCTCTACTTGACGCTCAACATAAAACACTTCGTCGCCTAGTACGTCTTTGCCAACATTGAGGTTTTTGACGTAGCTTTGAATACCTCCCTCGAAATAAAAAGCCTGACGCTCATGCGTGCGATCATCATAGACGGCAACATAAATACCCTTCGTAAGATATGCCTGATGACGAAGGTAGCTAACGACCCATTTATAATCAAACTCAACTGTCTCCTTAAAAATTTCAGGATCAGGATAGAATGTAACGGTCGTGCCCTGAGCTCGATCAGTTTTGCCAACTTTTTTAAGTGGGGCAATCGTACGCCCACGTTCAAATTCGATACGATAGAGCTCACCATTTCTCACAACTTCAGCGATCAGTTTAGTCGATAAAGCATTGACGACAGACGACCCAACACCGTGTAGACCTGCTGCCACTTTATAGCCTCCGCCGCCAAACTTACCGCCAGCGTGCAAGACTGTCAGGACCGTCTCAAGAGTGCTAAGCCCCGTCTTTGGATGCTTATCGACAGGAATGCCGCGACCATCATCTGTAATAGTAATACCGCCGTCGGCTAGAATGCGAACATCTACACGAGAGGCGTATCCTGCAATCGCCTCATCGATAGAGTTATCGGCAATTTCCTTAATAAGATGGTGAACCCCGTCATAGCCAGTACTTCCAATGTACATACCCGGTCGCTTGCGAACTGGCTCAAGCCCCTCAAGCACTTGAATTTGAGAGCCATCATAAGAACCGTCGTCTTTTTGTTTCGTCATTATTCCCTCGCTAACATTAACTGTCTTGTGTCATCGTCTGCTGTTTCCACTATACCATAAAATACCGTGTTCAGTAAATTTTTTCTTTCTCTTGCTAGTCAGGCACGTTCCTGCTTTATCTTTGATTCTGGTGTAAAAAATAGAACACAAAATGAGTTCAGAATGCTTGCAACGAACATATTTCTTATGCTAGTATAGGAATAAACGGTCATGGACCGCTCTAACAACAAACACAAAGGCAGCCTCATGTTTAGAAAACTCGTCTCCAACCTATCATTTAGTCCAGCGCTCGTAGGGCAGTTGGGATTTTATGCGAAGCGGTTACGCCAAGAGGAGACGACTCGACGGATAGGCCTCATATTCACTGCTCTCGCCCTCGTTGTGCAGTCGTTCGCCGTATTGAGACCACCAGAATCAGCCAACGCGGCCAACGGCAATGATTTTGTACGAGGCGGCGTATCAAGCATGAGCCAGTTTGTTTCATACTATGACTCTAATCATAATCATATAAAAGATTTTATGAATACTGTGGGTGTCACTCGCGCTAACTTGCTCAATACTACTCAAACGACACTCAACTCAAAAAGTGGTGTATTGTCTTATGGTTTTGAGAAACACTTTAGCACTGGCAGCGGAGAGCATATGTATCAATTCCCCTTAGCGGGTGGCGGAAGTGACATTGTATACTACCGACCCTTAAGCCTCTGGGACACTGGCAGCAACGTAAAGACCGGTTCCACTTATAAGGCATGGGTTGGCACCTCATCAAAAGGCATGTGGTTTGCTATTATTGCAAACTGTGGTAATTTTGCTACCAAATCAGCACCTCCAGTCGCTCCATGCCCTCCAGGAACCATCGGAACGTACCCTCGATGTACTAGTCCTCCAGTAGCGAAACCAACACCTAAGCCAGTTGCTCCTCCTCCCGCTGCGCCACTACCCAGTCCAGCACCAATGCCAACCCCACCACCAGCTGCCACGCCTATTGCACAATGCGGCGCGCTATCTATTACTCCAATCGGCAAATTATACTCACTCAACGGCTCTGCATCTGCCTCTGGCGGGGCCTCGATTATACGCTACAAATACCAGATAACGCGTGATGGTAAGAATGTTTTTAGTGAGTCGGTTGCTTCTTCATCAACTAGTACTTCGACCGCATACAGCCCCCCTGGTCCTGGTACGTATACAGCCACACTAGTCGTAGAAACCTCGTTGGGGCAAAAAACTGATAGCGAGTGCTCAAAAACCTTTACAGTTGCGCCACCGGAAGTATGCGCGCTTAATCCCTCCCTACAAAAAGATTCGCCTGAATGCCAGCCTTGCCCCGCCGAGCGGACCATCTGGATCAAAGACAGTCGCTGTAGCGCAAAAACAATTGAGACTAAAAAAGCAACCAACATTACTCAGGGCAACGTCGACGCCAGTACAGTGATCGCCCAGGCATCTGATCGTATTGTCTACACGATCAGTATCGAAAATAATGGCCTAGCTGATGCGACCATGACAATGGAGGAAACCCTCACAGACGTCCTAGAATACGCTAGCATACTTGATAATGGTGGCGGCACATACAATGACGCTAACAAGACACTCACATGGAGCAATGTTACTATTAAGCCGCAGTCCAAGCAATCTCGTAACTTTGTCGTCCAGCTTGCCAGCAATATCTCGACGTTCCCTCGTGGTTACAGTAACAAAACTTCGTACGACTGTATCATGACTAATACGTTTGGTAACTCGGTCAGCATCAATGTCAATTGTCCGGCACCAAAACAAATTGAACAAATCACAAGTGAACTACCCCATACGGGCGTCACCGAAAACCTCATCTTCGCGGGTACGGTGGCTTCAATCGTGATCTATTTCTATGCCCGTTCACGCCAACTTAAAACAGAAGTACGCTTGATCCGACGTGATTTTAACGCAGGCACAATCTAATACAGATAGGGGACGGTATGCAAAACGAGAAAGAAAATAGGAAAAATCCAGAACAACAATTCGACGCTGAGACACTGCGAGAGATGAGCGAGAAGCAGTCAGAAAAACTACGGGAAAATAAAGAGCAGGCTGCCGAGAAAGTAACCGAGAGGCAAGAACGGCTTGACGAAGCACGCCACGAGGCGCTAGAACAGGCCCATCGCGAAAAAGAGCGTTCTGCTGTGGAGATTCCTCCTCAAAACGCACCAGAACGTCGAGTGCGTATCGCATCTCGCAAAGAAAGAGATGTCGCATTTGATCGCACCATGAACGACATTCGCCCCCATCTATCGTCCCCTAGTCGCGTATTTAGCCAGTTTATTCATAATAAGACCGTCGAAAACGTCAGTAATTTCGTCGGCGGCACAGTTGCGCGCCCTACTGCTATTTTGTCTGGTGCGCTCTTCGCTTTTCTACTCACCAGTTCAGTTCTGATCATCGCACGACGTTTCGGATACCAACTGTCTGGATTTGAATCAATCGCCGCATTTTTGTTCGGATGGGGGCTGGGCCTCATCTATGATTTCCTCCGCATTATGATCACTGGCAAAAAGAACTAAACTTCTCCTCTGAGTATAACAAGCGTGAGAATTTGAGCTTTTAGCGTATCTTTAGGATTATTTCGTCATCAGAACTCTGTGCAGCGCCAGCCGCAGATATATTACCCTGCTGACCAGTAGCATCTCCCAAAGAGGGCGTAGGGGGCGTAGGGGGCGTAGGAATCGTAGGAGCCACACCCAAAGACACTCCTGACGCACTGCTGTTTTGTACTGATGGCTCAACCGAAGAAATGACTGGCGACTTGGGCGCGCCCATAGACTTACGCTTCGCGAGCCACTCATCAAGAAACGATGATCCTCCTGTCGCCTGGAGTGGTCCAGCCCGGCCTGCTGTGGTTGAGGTATTATTCCCGGGAGAACCAGGAAGGGGTGGCGCAATAGGCTTAGGAGGAGCTAGTCGAGCAAAAATATCTGCCTCAACTTGTGCTCTTGGGCGTCCATATTTGGCTGCCGAAAGGCGTTTGAGGGCATCACTAAGTTGGGCATTCGACTGACCCATCGGTGGGATCCAGGACATACTAAATGGCGCCGATGGTACGCCATGTATCTGGGCTACCACAACAGACTCGTAGTTGGGCAGTTTTGTGAGATCTTCGGCATCAAAAACTGGCGTATAGCGCTTGACCATGATCTCTGCATCAGTAATACCGATACGGCCGGTTATCGTTGTACCGACATTACCGATAATTGCCTCACGAAGGTCTTCCTTGAGCTGCGTCATAAATTGATTGCCTAGTACGATGCTGAGACGATACTTACGAGCTTCAGAGAGAATTGTCTCAAAACTATCAGTTGCGAAGTTTTGAAACTCGTCTACATAAAGCGTAAAGTCCTTCCGTTGCTCCTCAGGCACATCAGCCCGAGACATCGCTGCCGCTTGGAATTTCATGACAAATATAATACCGATCAGCCGTGAATTGAGATCGCCCATTTTGCCTTTTGACAGATTAACAAGCAATATTTTATTATTATCCATAATCTCACGAATGTTAAACCCGCTTTTTGTTTGCCCAATAATATTACGCATCGCATCATTACTAATAAACGGCCCGAACTTTGAGACAACCCATGAAATCACTTCGCCGGCTTCACTTGATCGCTGCGATGCCGGAAATTCCTTTGTCCAAAAATCCAGTACCTGTTGATCAGTCACGTGCCTAAGCTTACTCCGCATAAATTGTTCATCGATAAGTACTTTTGGGATATCGATAAATGTCCCGCCCGCCGGATCTGACATTAACAGTAACGCACAGTTGCGAAAAATATGTTCGAGACGTGGCCCAACAATACCTGTATGGCCTGGGTCATACAACCCATAAAGCATGCTGATCGCTTCCTGCACCAAAAAGTCTTTTTGATCAGGATGATCAAATTCAAACATATTTAAACCTATCGGATGATCCATATCACTCGGGTTAAAATATATTACATCCTCGACACGCTCCTTAGGCACCTTGGCCATTAAGGATTCGACCGAATCACCATGTGGGTCAACAAAAGCAAACCCACGACCATCCATCATATCCTGAAATGCAAGGTTTTCCTGGAGCACTGATTTACCAACGCCAGTCTGACCGATAATATGAATGTGTCGTCGTCGATCCGAATCGCCGAGCCGGATAGGTTTTTTGACGCCTCGAAATTCGTTATACCCAAGCAGCATACCTTGATCCATAATTTGCGTGGGACCATCAACCTGTTTACTCATTTGCCGCTGGACCTGGGAGGTTGGTATACTTTTTTGATCTGGTAAATGAAATATTGTCGCAAGCTCGACACTATTGAGAATATTATGATCGATATTTTGTGGAAAAAACCGAAATATATAGGATGTCACAAGCTCTTCGATACTACGCGCTACCGTAAAACGAAAGCCATTATGGGTCGGGGAATCAAAAAGCGAAAAAGCCGCAACGACATTCTTCAATAACGCCTGTGACCGTGCAGCCGTATTTGAAGATACGACTACCCGAATTAGCACTTCATAGCCAGGATAGCGAGTTTTTTCCTCGATGGCTTCTACTGTAGTTTTCTCGAGATGTGTGAGTTGACTTTCTTCAGGTTTTTTTTCATGAGATTCCGGCGGCTTCCATAGTGACTCCATGATCTCTCGTGGTTCAATTAACCCACCAAAACCGACTGATTTTTTTGATTTATCTTTTGTGATTCTTTCGGCAGTAGTAGCCGCAGCCTTTGCCCAATTATCGCGCGCTGGTCGCATCAGTATCTGAATACCTACCCCATCTTCTCGACCCGCTGCCGATATCGCGTTGAGCAGTGCTCTTGAAGCATCACGCTTGGACTCCATGTATGTTGCTATTGGATAAGCAAAGTTTTTCTTCAGCGTGAACTCGCCACCGATCGTACCGCTCATTTTGCCAACCTGGCTAAACACAGTGTGTTCTGACACCTCCTCTAGTCGGGATGAGGGGTATGCCGCGGCAATCGCCTGTTTGACCACGTCTACCAGGACAGTCGGTACAACTGCATAATAAAAAACAAGTCCATCACGCGCGACAATCTCAAGCGACAAGTGCCGCTGACCGTAGAGCTTGCTCTTGAACCCTTTGGTCGCAGTACTGGCAATAATGTTATACATGACCTGTGCCTGCGATAATACTTCTTCAGTGAGATCCCGCTGGTCTCGCCCCTCACCTTGGATATCTTCACTAGCAGGCGGTAGATGGATCATGATTGGCACCATCTTGAGTCCGCGCTCGTAATTTTTAGCTTCGCGCAACGTCTTGCGATAGATATAGAATATCGCATAACCCGCCAACATACCTACACAGATAAGGACAAAAATCATGACCAGTACTCCAGCTGACATATTAGCCCCTAGCCTCCAGAATCACCAATTTCTCTACCGTAGCGCTTTCGGATATATTCAATTTGAAGCTTCGTGATCTCCCGTTCTCTTGTGTAGGGATCATCTTTTGTGCTAGTGATGATCGACTTTGCCTTCTCAACCCATTCCTTTTCGATCAAGTCGTCATCATTAGCAACGAGAGGTATATCATCAACCGGCACAGCAGTCGACAGAGTAGAGGCAACAGAACCACCAGGCAAAGATGCTGGCGGCGGCAAAGCGGATGGCATAGGATGCATCTGAGCTACCTCTACGCGAGCAGCCTGTTCTTGCTCATGACCCATCTCTGGAGAGCGTGGGGCAGCCTCGGCAGTTTCTTGGCTTGAGCGAAAATTGACCTCAAGAGGTTGAGGTGATTGCTCCCCAGCAGCACGTTCTAGTATTGGTTGGCGCGGTTCCATATCCTCTGTTAATTATACCATGATCGTTATACTATCCATATGGTATCTATATTACATCGGCCAACGTTTACTGATGTATGCACAGGCCACTACCTCAAATACTATTACCAGCATGAACTCATAGAAGCTTGCCCTACCAATTGACTGTGCTGCAATCAACATCACTGGGGCAAGCGCTAGCACTGATGCAAAGTAGTAGCTTCGCTTAAGACTTAATCGCCTCAGCTCATCACGCTTCTGACTCAACACGGTCACGTGTCGGATCAGCCAGGCTACCCCATATATAAAAAAGGTCAGCGCACTTAACGCTAACACGTACAGAAACATAAAAACTATAAGAACCCCTAAAGGTCCCGCCTCCTCAGGTGCAATTTTGTTCATATATCCACCCAGGATAGCAAGAGATACAACTACTGTCATTAAGAGAATTTTTGCTAACATACCTATACCATCATACCACCGAGAAAATAGGAATCAGGAGCGGTTGATACATATTGGGGTAGGCTGACCACCGAAATAAATAATTAATGGGTGCGCCTGTATCGTGTACCCGCTCCGAAACCATTGACCGCTCCGAGAAATACTCGGGGCAAATATATTGCAGTAATTTCCACGTCACGCCCAGCATTGCTCTATGGTCTTTCGAGCAGACCATTGATACTTGCTGGGCGCGACAGTACTTTGACTGCCCGCTCTCAATACACCAAAACAAGTTTTGGCGGAGCATAGGTAACGTCAATCAAGAGACGTGCATATACATAAACAAAGGTACGTAGGCCGTGATGACCTATAGTGTCTCGATGCATCATGCCGCTACCTAGTTTCCGTCAAAAAACGATGGGTTCCGGATGGTGAGGTCTCAATTGTTAAGGATTTTTTGCTTTTTTGTTTTCGTCAAAGCTTAGAGACATCATAGCACGCAACCGCCTTTGCGTCAAGACTGTCTATCCTTTATTATGATGTATTATTATCTACACAAAAATAACAACGGCTATTTAACAGATTGGCGTTGTCTCATTTGCTTCTAGGCTATTATTGTATAAATGACAACTTATCTATGTATTGTGAGTCAATTTTGTTTTTTAATCTTTTATATAGCTCAAGCATTGCTGGATAAGAGACCTCTCCTGCGAGCCGTGATGCCATTTCATGCAACGCGACCAAACCCCCTCAAGTATTAGCTGATCGCACATTGTCACTCACCCCGACAGTATCTCGCTGCTCGGACACATCGCCAACCTAGTACTCCCAGCACTGGCGTTTTGCAGTGCTTGACGCGACATCATACTGTACCGCCCGGTATTGATCTTACTTTGCTCATTAGCCATGCACTGCCCTGAGAGATATAGTGCTCTCTTGCCCGTAGACTAACATTTCGCAACAGCCAAATGCATCAGTAATTAGTAATCAAAGTTGCGGTCGCCTGTCTACATAAGACTCCCGTATAGACATTTGCTTTCTGCCTGCATGCTTGATACTTGGCGACATATTTTTCCTTTCGCAAAAACTACCCCCCATTCGTTTCCGGCTGCGCCTGCTTGCGGTACGTACTGAGCTGAGCTCCTGCTAGCCAACGGTCGTATACTAGATGGCACAAACGACTTGTATTAGCGTAGTATTTTTTACTAACACTTTTTTCATAAAAGTATTGACATGAGCGCTTTGAAGTCATAATATAGGGGTAGCTTCTGAATAAAAA
>DDER01000022.1 GCA_002336735.1 Candidatus Saccharibacteria bacterium UBA1949
GAAGGGTTGGGGGTGGGATGTGGGGTAGTAGTTGCAAAATATCCATACTAAAGTATAATAACCCTTGGTAGGAAAAACCCAGCTACACGACAGCCGAGGAGGTGGCTCGAAGTGTCAATGTTTGCTCCCGTCGTGGACTGGCTCGATGGCTTGGGCCCCTGGGGAACGGCTATTAAGACAATTCTCGGTATATTGGTCGGGGTCTTTGCGGTTATATCTTCGCTGAAATCGATCGCGATCATCCCGAAGTGCCATGCGGGCGTCAAAGAGCGCAACGGCCACCCGGTTCGTTACCGCTGGAACTATCGGAAGTTGCCTAGGCATGAGCGACCCTACAAGGTCTATCATGGCTTCAACTTGTTGATACCATGGATCGAGACGATGCGCGACATTGATATGCGCGAACAGATTCGTGAGCCAGAACGAGTCGAATGCACTGTCTCGGGGTATCGGACAGTTCGGGTCAAGCTGACAATGACGCTACGCGTCGTCGATACCATCAGGTACCTCTACGAGCATGCCGACCCCTTCACTGAGGTCGAGAATCAAATGCTAGGGAGAGTATGCGACCTGTTAAGCGACGAAACGGTTGAGATCAACAAGCATTTCAGTGCAAGTCTCATAGATTTCCTGAAACCGATTGCTGACAGGTATGGCATCGAGATCAAACATGTCACCTGTGTGGAAAGCACCCTGGACTCGCAGATGGCTGTGGCTGAAGCGACCAATAATATCGCTGATACACTCCGCCAGAAAGCACCCATTGTGCGAAGAGCCGATCTGTTCAGTCGTGCAGTCTCTGATCAGACTGAATAGTCAACTGCCATACAAAAACTTCGGTATGGCACCACCTGCCCGCGACATGACACGTCGCGGGCCTTACAATTATCTCGGGCGTTTAAGAACATGCTGCATCGATATGCTCATATGCTCTCACTGTTTTTGGCCCTAGCTTGGAAATAATATTGCGCGATGGCTGCACTCAGTGTGTCGAGATAGATTTTCTGTTTGGTTGATAGTGAATCATGATGTGATTCTCTGACTACGAGCTCGAGCAGCTCATTGAGCCGATTGCTAGGATCATCAGGCATCTCTAAACCTGATTTTCGATAGGCTGCTTCGAGAAGCGGCTCCAGGGTCAGTATAGTGATCCAATCGTCGTATTTGTGCTCGGTAGCACATAGTTTCTGTTGTATCGGTAATTTACTACCGCGTGTCAGGAAGTAGCTATCATGATTGAGCTCCGGTACGGTGGAGGCTTCTTCGCGAGGGGACGCCGGATACAGTAATAGTTCAGGTCGAAATGTCCGTGCCGCCATAGACAGGAGGGCTAGTTCTGTCATGCGCCATGGCGGCGGATAGTCAGCTTCGATTGGATGCAAGAAATCCACTGCAGCACCGAGACTTACGTATAATTCTCTACAATCATCTGACGTAATCGATTCTCTGAAACATCGTTTTTTAAACAGTGGTAAATATGATGATAAAACCATTGATCCAAGACGAATATCTTCGTGAGTCACAGGATCATTAATACTCCATCCCAAGAGAGTTTGTGCTGTTTCGAGATGATATTTTCGCGACACCTCGTGTATGTGAGGGGAGTTGTTGAGTGCATATTCTGTATAGCACCACGCTGAATGAAAGAGACCCTCAGGGCTCTGACGGGTCTCATAGTTACGCAAGGCAGCGACTGCCACGTGATCAGGCAGGGCTTCGGCAATTGGCCTAGGTGTCTCGAGACATCCCGCCTCAATATACCGCTCGGCCATTGACATTGTTATTTATTCTCCGCCATTTGTTTTTATTTAACTACAGCGCTGTCAAAAGCACAAGAGTTTTAATCATGGAGCTGTTGCGCATGTAAGTCCATAATGTCATATGAACTTTTATGTACGAGCTAGATCTGGTTAGCTGCGGGCGAAGTGGGCGAAGGCGCGGTTGGCTTCAGCCATTTTGTGTGTATCTTCTTTTTTCTTGTAGGCTGCGCCAGTTTCGTTGTAAGCATCGACGATTTCATGGGCGAGACGTTTCTCATACGGCATACCGCTACGAGCGCGAGCGCTTTGGACAAGCCAGCTGAATGCGTAGTGCAACTGGCGATGGCCCTGCACTGGGAATGGTATCTGGTAATTCGCCCCGCCGACGCGGCGAGATTTGACTTCAAAGTTTGGGCTGACGTTCTTGAGCGCCCGCTCGAATACCTCGAGTGGCTCTTCGCTTTTAAGCGTCTTGGCGGCTTGCTCAAGCGCGTTATAGACAGCACGTTCTGCGACCAATTTTTTGCCATCGAGCATAGATTTGTTGATGAGTCGCTGCACCATGATTGACTGATATTTACGATCAGGCTTGAGGGTACGCTGGAGCTTCTTGGTAACTTTGCGAGGCATTATGATTTCTCCCTTCGGTCGGAAGGTATCAGGTAACAGGTATCAGGTAACAAGGATTGTGTCGCCAGCGACGATAAAAACTTGTTGCTTGCTATGTGGTGCATGTTTGATACTTGTGACATCTTACTTGGTACTTGCATCCTACTTCCCTTCCTTCTTGGCGCCATATTTGCTGCGGCCTTGTTGACGCTTGGCAACCCCCTGGAGATCGAGTGCGCCACGAACGATATGGTAACGCACACCTGGAAGGTCTGGCACACGGCCACCGCGTACCAGCACGACGGCGTGTTCTTGCAGGTTGTGGCCTTCACCGCCGATATATGCCCAGACTTCATGCCCGTTTGTTAAACGAACACGGGCAACTTTGCGAAGGGCTGAGTTAGGTTTTTTGGGGGTTTTGGTTGTCACCTTAACACAAACGCCACGTTTGAGGGGCGCATCTTGGTTGTAATAGCGCACTTTGAGTGCGTTGTGGATACGACCCAGAGCCGGCGATTTGGATTTTTTGGTCGCAGATTGGCGAGGCTTACGAACCAGCTGATTGATAGTTGGCACTACAAATATCCTTTACTTGATTTATATGATAGCGGACTCGGCGTGCTAACGGCCTATCCGGATGATGACATACGTCGCAGCAAACGACTATATCATATCTTTTGGCGAATATCGACATCTACACCATCCGACACGCTCCAAAAGAGGAAACTCTTCTTTTATTGTAACAAAAAACACAGGATTTGTCTACTACCTAGGTGGAAAAATCAGAATTCACCCTACCAGATGACACGCTATGGCTATGTGCTGCGGCTCAGACGCAGTACATAGCCACAGGGAGATGAATAGAAAATCACCTCGCTCCGGACGGTACGAGGTGATTTCTTTATGCACACTATCTAGGAGGCCAGCTCGACGTCCTCGACAATATCCTCGACATACTCATCCGAAAACTCTCCTGAACCTGCTTGATTGATCACATCTCGAGCACCAGTACCAACTGGTATCTTACGACCAATGATGACGTTCTCTTTAAGGCCATTGAGACGATCTGCCCGACCAGAGATAGCGGCATTGATCAGCACACGAGTCGTATCTTGGAACGAAGCAGCAGACAACCAGCTATCGCTCCAAATCGAAACCTTTGTGATGCCAAGCAGTAGCTGAGTGTACTGGACAAGCGCCTTGCCGGCAGCAGCAAGCTCACGATTGGCATCTACTACCGCTGCCTTGGAGACAATATCTCCGGTCACAAATGACCCATCGCCTGGATCATCAATCTGAACCCTACTAAACATTTGGCGGACGATAATCTCAAGGTGCTTGTCTGCGACATCTTGACCTTGAGCAGCATAAATACGAAGCACTTCATTGATAATGTATCGTTGAGTTGCCTCAGTACCCTTGAGTCGCATGAGATCATGAAGATTGAGTGAACCAATCGTCAAGCGATCACCAGCCTCAACCGTATCATTGGCGCTCACCACTAGCTGATAATTGCCAGGTATCTCGTATCGCACCGGTGAACCTGCGTTAGCGGCGATAACAATCGTATCCTCAGCCACCTCGATGACACCATCAAACGGTGCAACTAATGGTTTCGAGTCATTTTCTCCGGTTGCTAGTACATCACCTACCTTGACGCTGCTGCCAGACTTAATCGTGACCGTGCGGCCCTCAAGCCCGATGCGTTCGACATGACCCTGCGCTGGCGCGACTTGGACAATGTAGTTTTTGCCATCCTCCCAGATATCGACTGTACCAGCAACTTCAGTGACATAGGCTTGACCTTTCGGATTGCGGGCTTCAAATAGCTCTTCAACACGGGGCAGACCCTGTGTGATATCACTACCAGCCACACCAGAGCTGTGAAAAGTATTAAGTGTCAACTGCGTACCAGGCTCGCCAACCGATTGTGCGGCGATCACGCCGACTGGCTGAGCGTTCGCAACCAAATGTCCGGTTGCCATATCGATACCATAACTCTTGCGCGGAATACCGCTGAGATTATTTGTCGACAAGACAGACTGAATTTTCACCTCTTTTATACCTGAATCAGCCTCGATTGCATCGGCTACGGTTCGCGTAATGAGCTCGTCGCGCCCAATGTGGCCAGGCACCTCTGTTGCGGTATAACGGCCATAGAGACGATTGCCAAATTCGATCATTGTTTCTTCGCTTTCCGCACGATAGATAGTGAAACCTTCATCGTCACCTGACTCGTCCTGAACAGTGAAAACATCCTGGCTGACATCAACAAGGCGTCGTGTCAGATAGCCCGAGTCGGCAGTCTTGAGTGCTGTATCGATCAGACCTTTGCGAGAACCTCGCGTCGCAACAAAGGCTTCTAGGCTAGAAAGACCTTTCTTGAAATTAGAGCGAACAGGCAGCTCAATCTCATTGTTACTGGCGTCCACCATGATACCGATCATGGCACCTGCCAGCTTGACATTAGATAAGCTACCGCGCGCACCAGAGTTGACCATTGTTGACACACTGGTGTCCATCTTGGTCATCTCTTCTCGCAAAAAGTCTTCTACCTTGCGGTCGACACTGCGCCAGGTTGCCACGGTCAAATTGTATCGCTCTTCTTCGGTGATCAAGCCTTCGTCATATTGATCAGAAATCTGTGCAACACGGTCATCGCCTTCGGCAATAAACTGTCCGATTTCGTCAAACGTAATATAGTCGTCCTTACCGGTCGATATGGCAGAGATAGTTGCAAATCGAAACGCAAGGCCTTTCATGCGGTCGGCAGTACGAGCTGTCTCTTCGGCGCCGTAGCGGTCGAAAATACGGGCTAGTACTTTTTTGAGCTGTTTTTTATTCTGAATATTATCATCGTACGGATAATCTTCTGGCAATATCTCATTGAAAAACACTCGACCTAGCGTTGTTGTGCGTAGCTCTCCTTTGGCGCGAATACGAATCGGGCTTTGCAGCTGAAGCTTGCCCATATCGTACGCTAACTCAGCCTCATAGCTATTCTTAAATATCCGCACCTTTTCAGTCTGAGCCTTTGGCTTATTATAGGTTAAATAGTAGTTGCCAAGTACTACATCCTGACCAATATTGAGTACGGGGCTGCCATCAGCCGGTTTGAGCAGATTGTTCGTCGCGCTCATGAGGTCGCGAGCTTCGGCTTGAGCTTCTTTGGATAATGGCAAGTGTACCGCCATCTGATCACCATCATAGTCAGCGTTAAAACCTGCCGATACTAGAGGATGAAGCTGAATGGCTTTTCCTTCAACAAGTTTTGGCTGAAATGCCTGAATACTGAGGCGGTGCAGCGATGGTGCGCGGTTAAGTAATACATATTTGCCTTCAATTACCTCATCCAGAGCATCCCATACGACCGCTTCGCCTGATTCAATGAGTCGTGTAGCCGAACGGATATTATGTGCGTGCTCATGACGAATCAGCCAGCTAATCACAAATGGCTTGAATAGCTCAAGTGCCATTTGCTTAGGCAAGCCACATTGATGGATCTTAAGTTTTGGACCAACCACGATGACAGACCGTCCAGAATAGTCAACTCGCTTACCGAGAAGGTTCTGACGGAAACGGCCTTGCTTGCCTTTGAGCATATCACTAATGCTCTTGAGGCGGCGGCGACCGCCGCTAGCATTTACGGCTCGTCCGCCACGGGCAGCTGAGTTGTCAATCAGACTGTCGACTGCCTCTTGGAGCATGCGCATTTCATTGCGGCGAATCACTTCAGGTGCATTCAGATCGATCAGCTTTTTGAGGCGGTTATTGCGGTTGATAACACGACGATAAAGGTCATTGAGATCGCTTGTCGCAAACCGGCCACCGGTGAGCTGAACCATCGGGCGCAGATCTGGAGGAATAACAGGTAGCACAGTGAGAGTCAAGCTACTTGGCTTAATACCAGCTGCTTGCATGCCCTCAAGCACCTTCAGGCGCTTAATCAGTTTTTTCTCGCGTTGGCCTTTGGCGCTTTCGACTTCTTGGTTCAGCTGAGTTATCAAGGTTGGTAGGTCGATCTCATCAAGTAATGCCTTGAGTGCAACGCCGCCCATCCCAACACGCAACAATTCCTCATATTCTTCGGGCAGCGTGCGAAAATCAGTCTCGTTGATAAGCGCGCCCTTAACCAGACTTTCCAGCTGAGCTTTTCTTTGTACGTAACTACTATCGAGCTCTTCGATCTCACGGCTTTGTGCTTCAGCAAGTGCCTTGACATCGGCACCTTCCGCACCAGCCTCACGTTCATAACGAATCTTGATTGCCGCACGACCAGCTTCTGTCTCAGTTTCGAGATCAGTCAGCATTTGATCGCGTTTTTCGGTATCTACTTCTAGGATGACATAGGTTGCAAAATAGGCAATACGCTCAAGATTTCGTACTGTTATGCCGAGCAAAAGACTCATTGCACTTGGCGTGCCGCGCATAAACCAAATATGGGCAACCGGTGCAGCAAGATTAATATGACCCATGCGCTCACGACGAACAATCGACTTCGTGACTAGCTCGCCATTTTTATCAACCGCCGCTTCGCGAGATCGGACCCCCTTGAGCTTATTGTCATGAGGATTGATGTCTTTGACCGGGCCAAAAATACGTTCGCAAAACAAACCGTCACGCTCAGGCTTTTGCGTGCGGTAATTGATCGTTTCTGGCTTCATCACTTCACCATAGCTCCACTTGAGAATATCCTCAGGGCTAGCAACCGCTAGACGCACTGCATCAAAGTCAGCAATGCCATTTACTGGAATAGGTTGGGACATTATGCAACTTCCTTTCTGTTGATTGCAAATAGAAGGCTTGTCATGACTACACCTCCTCCTTGATTTGGTCTACTGTGTCAATATCCTGAATGCTCATACCAGCGTCCTCGTCAATATGGCCAAATTCATCCACTTCGTCGAGAATCATCTCCTGGTCAATGCCGTTATCAAGTATAGCTGGCACTGTTTTATCCTCTGGGCCGGCCTCTGCAATCACGTGCTCGGCATCAATCGTCGCATCCTCTGATTCATCAACCAAGTCAACGCGCAACCCAAGTCCCTGGAGCTCTTTTACCAGCACGTTAAATGATTCAGGTAGTTTCGGACCGGTGATGACTTCGTTTTTAATAATCGATTCATAGGCTTTGGCACGGCCATATACATCGTCAGACTTAATCGTCAGCATCTCCTGAAGCGTCGTAGCGGCACCGTAGGCTTCCAGCGCCCAAACCTCCATTTCACCAAAGCGCTGACCACCATTTTGAGCCTTACCACCTAGCGGCTGCTGAGTCACCATGGTATAAGGACCAGTGCTGCGGGCATGAATCTTGTCGCTCACCATATGATGTAATTTGATCATATGCATGACACCTACTGTTGTCCGTTCCTCAAACGGCTCACCAGTACGACCATCAAATAACTGACTCTTACCATCACGATCAAACCCTGCTTTTTCAAGCTCATCGGCAATAATCTCATCTGATACGCCGTTGAATGGTGGTGTCGCAACCTTGTAGCCAAGCGCTTTGGCCGCCATGCCTAGGTGTGTCTCAAATAGCTGACCAAGGTTCATACGACTTGGCACTCCCAAGGGGTTAAGGATAACATCGACAGGGGTACCATCAGCCATAAATGGCATATCCTCAATCGGCATGATACGAGCCACGACACCTTTGTTACCATGGCGGCCGGCAAGTTTATCGCCAACACTAATTTTGCGTAGCTGTGCAACATATATCTGAATCTGCATCAGCACACCACCCTTGAGCTCATGACCATTTTCGCGTGAGAATATTTTGACACCAACAACTTTGCCGCCACCTGCGTTATTCATACGCTGAGAAGTATCGCGCACATCTTTGACTTTTTCGCCAAAAATCGCTCGCAATAGGCGCTCCTCACTCGATAACTCTTGTTCGCCTTTCGGTGTGATTTTACCAACAAGAACATCACCAGCCGTGACTTCGGCGCCAACCTGCACGATGCCATCCTCACCAAGGTGGCGCAAACTATATTCGCTGACATTAGGAATATCTCGTGTTACCTTTTCGTCGCCAAGTTTTGTCTCGCGTACTTCTACGTTATAGTCTTTAATATTGATGCTAGTCAAACTATCATCCTCGACAAGGGCGCGACTAAGAATGATCGCATCATCCATGTTATAGCCGGCCCACGGCATAAATGCTACCGCCAAGTCGCGGCCAAGCGCCAGCTCGCCATTGGCAATTGATGCTCCCTCGATCAAAATATCACCTTTTTTCACCTTGTCGCCTCGAGCGACGACGACTTTTTGATTGATTGAACGATCATCGTTGCTTTTCGCAAAATGAATTGGTTCGTAAACCTTGACGCCATCCTTGTACTGAACATGAACAGCCGTACCGTCTGCACGAATGACCTCACCAGTATCCTCGGCCACAATAAGCTGACTAGAATCTCGAGCAATATGCGCCTCAATGCCGGTACCAACCGTTGGCGACTCGGGAGTAAGAAGCGGTACTGCTTGGCGTTGCATATTAGATCCCGTGAGACTACGATCAATACGGTTTTTCTCGATAAACGGCACAAGCGCCGCCGTACTACCAAGGATCTGCTTGGTAGCGGCATCCATGAGAGTTACTTCTGTGGTATCAACCTGTTCTGGTTTAAGGAACTTACGAGCCGAGACACGGTCTGCACTAAATCTTCCATCCTTATCCAGTGTCGCCCCAGCATCAGCGATCACCTCGCCAATCTCTTGACTAGCATCGAGATACACCACCTCATCAGTCACAACACCAGCTTTGACGCGTCGATATGGCGTTTCGATAAAACCATACTCATTTATACGAGCGTAGCTTGCAAGATTGAGCACAAGCCCAATATTCGCGCCCTCAGGAGTCTCAACGGTACAGATACGGCCGTAATGGGTTGGATGGGCATCACGAACATCAAATCCAGCACGTTCACGAGATAAGCCGCCAGGACCCATAGAGCTAAGGCGCCGCTTGTGCGAAAGTTCAGATAGAGGATTCACTTCGTCGAGCAATTGTGATAGCTGTGAACTCGCAAAAAATTCCCGCACAGCCGCTACGACAGGACGAGCGTTAATTAACTGGCTCGGTGTTACTGTCTCAAGATCGCTCATGCTCATACGGTCCATCGCGTTACGCTGCATGCGGAGCATACCAACACGGAACTGACGCGCCACAAGCTCGCCAACAAGTTTGACGCGACGATTAGATAAGGCATCGATATCATCAGCCGGTTCTTGAGAATTATTAAGACGAATCATTTCGCGAATAATTGCAATTAGGTCATTCATCTGAAACGATCGGTACTCAACAGTATTCGGAGTATCGAGGCCAAGACGTTGATTGAGCTTATAGCGGCCCACGCGGCTATAGTCAAACCGCTTGAAGTCGTAGAACATGCGCTCGATCATACTGCGAGCGTTATCGACCGTTGCAAGATCACCCGGGCGCAGACGACGGTAGACCTCAATGAGCGCCTCGTTAGTACCATGAGCAGGGTCTTTTTCGAGAGTAGCGTCGATATACTTTGTTTCTCCAGTGTCAATATCAGCAAACAAACTCTTGATATCGCCGACTTTACTGTGACCAAGAGCACGTAGCAAGGTTGTAACAGCAATTTTTCGGCGACGATCGATTTTGACGTAGATTGCCCCGCCAGGTGCTGTTTCAAACTCAAGCCAAGCACCTCGACCAGGAATGAGCTTGGCGCCATAAAGATTTCGCCCAAGTGGGCCGCGATCAGCCATGAAAAAGACACCAGCACTGCGAATGAGTTGGCTCACGACAACACGCTCGGTGCCATTGATTACAAAAGTTCCTCGATCAGTCATCCATGGATAGTCACCAAGATAAATATCTTGCTCCTTGACCTCGCCGGTAACTTTGTTGGTAAGTTCAATCATAGTATGGAGCGGCGCATCAAATGTCATGTTGTTTTCTTTGGCATACTGTTCAGAATGCTTAGGCTCTTTAAATTCATACTTGCCAAAACGGAGCGCTAGTTTTTGACCAGTGTAATCATCAATTGGATTGAGCTCTGCAAAAATCTCACCAAGCCCTGTTTCAATAAATTCTTGCCAACTTTCTTTTTGGTGTTTGATGAGATTTGGCATCTCAAGCGCCGTATCTTCATGGGTAAAATAGATGCGACCCGTGCTAGCCGTTTTTGCTTTCGCCATAGTATTCCTCGCATTAATAGTTGGTGTTTGTGACTTATAGAGGTTAAGAAACCTCCAACCTTACACTACATGGCTGATCCGAAGCATTCACTCGCGTTGATTTTCGTACACCAAAACGCCACGCCAACAGCGCGGTATACATTCAATCTACGTCACACTAACTTCATTACTAGTCATCTTAGCACGCCCTATTTCTAATTGCAATACCAAATGAACAGCCTGACGCCGCGTTCACGGGCACTGACTCTACTCATTGAGCCAGCAGATTGTTCGCACAGTCAGATCTACTCACGGTAGTAACGTATATGATCTAGTTTTTTACCAGTCTAGTTTTTTACCAGCACATGATCGACAATGCCGTAGTCGACTGCCTCCTGAGCACTCAGCCAAAAGTCGCGTTCCATGTCGGTTTTGATTTTGGCGCGTTTTTGGCCGGTGTTTTTGGCCATGATGTCAATCAGACGCTCTTTAAGCGTCACGCCTTCGCGCAGGCTAATCTCTTGATCGGTGATCTGTCCATGCAGCCCGCCGTGCGGTTGATGCATCATGACGCGAGCATTGGGCAGCATAGAACGTTTGCCACGCGTACCGTTGGCGAGTAGTACCGCGCCGAAGCTTGCCTGCAATCCGATACCATAGGTAGCAACATCTGGTTTAACAAAATTCATCGTATCGATGATCGCGAGGCCATCATAGACGCTGCCTCCAGGCGTATTGATGTAGATCGAAATATCTTTTTTGGGGTCTTCGTTGGCAAGATGAAGTAGCTGTGCGACGACGATATTAGCGGTTTGCTGGTTGATTTCTTCGCCGATAAATATAATTCGCTCCTCAAGCAATCGCGAGTAAATATCGTAGCCACGCTCGCCATCGCGAGTTCTTACGATAACATTTGGCACAAGATAGTTTTTGGTCATACTCCTATACTATACAAAAATTAGCACTCATGCAAGTTGAGTGCTAGATAGTACAGATCGATACCTCCGCGCGTGTGAATGTATCGATTGCCTAAAGATGGTCATGCTCTCCCGTCAGGAGAGCGAGTCGTCCGTCGTACATTGTTCTCATGTAGTGGCGGAGGATGTGCCTATGCACTATCCACATCACACCGCTTGACACAAGGACAAGTAGGTCTTCGGGATCCGAAATACGTGGGCCTAATAGACTAAGTACAATCAGCACAACAGTAGCGCTGACAACCGCCCACCACATCGCGAGAACGTGGTTGTCGCGATACACGTTTTCTGTCAATATTGCCTCATTTCCTAACACGCACCTAAACTTAACTATCAACTGCAA
>DDER01000037.1:0-16432 GCA_002336735.1 Candidatus Saccharibacteria bacterium UBA1949
CATAATGGCCGTTATACGACACCCGCGTGTGTTATCGCCCTCTTGGCCCCTATTACAGAAGCTACTGTCGCTCGACGACGATCTTGCATTCAGCGATGAGCGCGGCGGCTGCGCCTAGCCCAGCTAGTGCAGGCGCCAGAACAGCCCCGACCACGCCAAATGTTACCGGAAATTCCATGATCGTCTTGTCGTCTTTGTCGCGGATGATGACGCGGCGAATATTGCCTTCATTGATGAGCTCTTTGACTTTCTTGACGACCGCGTCTCCCGTCACTACAAATTCTTCTTTTTTGGCTTGATGTTCAGTCATATTATTGTTTCCCAAAGATATCTTTAAGGTTAGTAAGTTCGCTCGGGAGAATGACGAGCGTTTTTTGACTTGGCTCGACAGAAATTTTTTCGAGGGTTTGCAGTGTACGAATATTGATACCGCCCGGGATCTTGCTGAGCATTTCTGCGGCATCCGCCACCGACTGAGCAGCGGCTTTTTCACCCTCGGCGGTGATGATAACAGCGCGACGCTCACGCTCGGCCTCGGCTTGTTTGGCCATAGCGCGTTTCATATCTTGGGGTAGTTCGATGTTTTGCACCTTAACGTTTTCGACGTCTATACCCCACTTGTCGGTTTCGGCATCAACAATTTGTTTGATTTGTTCGCTGATCTGCTCGCGCTTACTCAGCAAATCGTCCATGTCGACATTGCCCGTAACATCACGAAGGGCGGCTTGGGCAAACTGGCTGGTAGCATAAATATAGTTAGTGGTTTCTAGCACGGCTTTTGGTGCGTCAATTACCCTAAAATACACCACCGCGTCTACGCCTACCGTGACGTTGTCTTTGGTAATGACTTCTTGCTTGGGTACATCGATCGGCGTCGATCGTACATCGACACGAATCATGCGCTGAAATATCGGGATAATCACGCGCAGGCCAGGGTCGCGCGTGCCGCTAAACTTTCCCAGCGTCAGCACCACGCCACGTTCGTACTGGTTAATAACCTTGATACCGCTAAAGATAAATATGAGAACTGCAACGATGAGCCAAATTGATACGTCAATCATTTTTCCTCCTTGTTATACCATCTATTATAAAGTATTCGGCACATAAATACACTCCTTTGCGATATCTTGTATACTACTAACTATGCTTACCGACCCCTACCACCGACGCATGTTACCGATGTATATCGCAAAATTCTTGCGCAACATGGTGTTTTGGTACGCTGTTGAAAAGCTCTTTATGGTCAGTATCGGCTTTGACAACGCAACCATCGGGCTGATGGTTGCAATATACTCGGCCACCTCGATTGCCATGGAAATTCCTTCAGGCATCATGGCTGATCGCTGGAGTCGCAAGGGCGTATTGGTACTCGGCGCACTCTGCCTGATGGTCAGTAGTGTGGTGGGGTTTTTAAGCCACGATATTGTGGTATATATGGTGTGTGCTATCTTTTGGGGAATGTTCGATGCGCTCGCCAGTGGCACTGACGATGCAATTGTGTATGATACTCTCACAGAAGAGCGAGGCCATGCACGAGATTTTGAAAAAGAATACGGTATATACAATGCCATCGGTGGCGCTGCTTTGCTGGTGAGTGGCTTTATTGGCGGTATAATCGGCCAGTCGATAGGCATACGCGAGACGTTTCTTTGGGCGGTGCCCCTCTTATTCGCATCTGCGGTTGTTGTGAGTTTTTTTCGTGAACCAACCTTCCATAAGTCGCTAGCAGATAGTCGCCTTATTGACCACACCAAGAAAACCTTTGCCGTTGTATTCAAAAACCCCCGGTTAATCTGGGTACTCATTACCTTATTCGCAACTGGTCTTGCCATTGGTATTATTGGTGAGATGAATCAAACTTGGCTCATCACCGTGAGCGCACCCATTATATCGTTTGGTATTGCGGGAGCGCTTATCAATAGCGCATGGGGGTTCAGTGGTATCATCGCACGAGTCTTCACATCGCAGGCAAAAATCATTGCTGGCATTGGAGCCTCACTTTTCATAACACTTGGATTGATATATTCCAGGAACTACGTCGTCTTGACCATTTGCCTTGTTGGGATTATGGTGATCACAAGCGCAGTTTTTGTTGCCATGCTCGCACAACTCCATCGCCACCTACCATCGGAGGTACGTGCGAGTGCCAGTTCGGCAGTCAATACTGTTGCTCGCCTGATAAATATTCCTCTTGTCCTCGTATTTGGTATCATAGCGCAGCGATTTAGCCCATTTGTCGCTGCCTGGATACTTGTGATCTTGCTATGCATTGGCCTGTACTCAGAGTTGCATGTGCGTCAGGCGAGAAGAGCTATCACATGACACGCATACCGCTAGCTGAACAAATGCGACCGACCAGTCTTGACCAGGTGATAGGTCAAACACACCTGCTGGCCGATGGTGAGATACTGCGGCAAATTGTGCATAGGCAAGAACCCGTCAGCCTGATACTGTGGGGACCACCCGGCACCGGCAAAACCACTTTGGCGCGCATCATTGCCCAAGAGGTCAAGGCCGAATTTGTAGAGCTATCGGCAGTCACAGCCGGCAAAAAAGACGTACTAGCGGTGGTCGAACATGCTCGCCAAAACTGGAACCTCAAAATCCGCACTGTGCTATTTGTCGACGAGATACATCGGTTCAACAAAGCCCAGCAGGACGCTTTTTTGCCGCACGTCGAAAGCGGGCTGATTACCCTGATCGGCGCTACCACCGAAAACCCTAGTTTTGAGATTATCACCCCCCTACTGAGTCGTAGCCGTGTACTGGTGTTGCAACCGCTGACAAAAAACGAGATTGTGGCGATCATTAAACGTGCCCTGAAAACACTGAAAAAAACCAGCCGCGTCAGCCCGGCGGCCATTGACTACCTGGCAGAACTATCGGGTGGCGACGCCCGCGTGGCCCTAGGCAACCTAGAGCTAGCACTAAGCATGAACCAAAAGATTACACCAGAAATAGTCAAGATAGCCGCCCAAAAACGCCTGCCCGGCTACGAAAAAAAGGGTGATATGCACTACAACGTTATCAGTGCGTTTATCAAAAGTATGCGAGGTAGCGATGTGCGTGCTACCACCTATTATCTTAGCCGTATGGTCGATGCCGGTGAGGACCCAAAGTTTATTGCCCGGCGCATGGTGATATTTGCCAGTGAAGACATAGGACTAGCCGGCAATGGCGCGCTGGCGCTAGCGACGGCAACCTTTCAGGCTATCGAGCGCGTCGGGCTACCCGAGGGCAACTACAACCTATACCACTGTGCTATTGCCCTCGCCCGCAGCCCAAAGTCGCGCGAAATCACCGACCTCATGCACCAGGCGAAAGCCCTGGCCGCCCAATACCCTGACTCACCTGTCCCCCTACACTTACGCAATGCCCCCACAGGCCTTATGAAAGACCTTGGCTACGGCAAAGACTACCACTGGCAGGCAGATTTTAAACACAAAAAAGGCTTTTTGCCGGAAGATATTATCCCCTAAATATGCCCGTATGCTGGAGTTGGTCATCCAGTGACTGACTTGATCTACCGCTCATAATACCGCCACTGACCTGCGCCCTCACGACAACAGCCTCAAACGGCCGCAGACTCATCTCTCCGAACAACGTGATAGCCGGTTTTCGCACAGGATGCGAAGAGATAATCACCTCCCCTCCGTAAGGCAGGATAACCCGTGACATCACATCGCTAAAATTCAATGCCACGAAGAACTTTGTTGTTGCGTCAGATCGTTCATACACCAACACATCGGGATTTCCCTCGGCAAGCTCTTTGTAGTGACCCGATGCAAACACCGGATACTCATCACGCAGCGCCAGCAGCCCTCTATACAATGACAAGATCGAATCTTCATCATCAAACTCAGTAGTAACATTGGTAGCGGTGAAGTTGGCATGGATAGGTAGCCACGGTGAGCCTGTCGTAAATCCAGCATGTTTTTCGGCCGACCATTGCATCGGCGTGCGCTCTGGGTCGCGCCCCAGCCCAATGCCAGGAGTCTTGAGCTCGACCGGATCATGGACACTCTCGGGCAGTATAATACCATCCTCCATGCCAATCTCATCGCCATAGTAAATCACAGGCAGACCAGGCAGCGTCAGCTGTAAGACGGCGACCACACGGGCTTGCTCTTTGCCAAATCGTGAAGCAAGGCGTTTTTGGTCGTGATTACCAAAGCAATATACCGGCACGTGCTCAGGCAGCAACATGCTTTGAAATTCACTAACAAATTTGCCAAATGACTGCGCCCCCCACGGTGCCCACATGCCCTCAAAGTTAAACGGCATACTCACTTTTGGGTTGACGTTATAAAAGCCAAGATACTGATCGCGTGTGCTGTAGATCATATCGGGATAATCTTCGAATATCATGATACGATTTGGATATTGACTCACGACATCTGTCAATTCCTTCAGGTAGCGAAATAAGTCTCGACCATATTTGCTGTTAGCATGGAGGAGCTTCCCATAAGGATCGCCGCCTTCAACATAGGCGGGATTGATCAGATCATCCCGAAAATCTGGATCCTTAGCAATCCAACGCACCGCATCCGCTCTCACACCATCGACACCCATATCAAACCAAAACCGGAGTACATTGGCCATCTCATGCCGCACCTCAGGATTACCCCAGTTAAGATCAGGCTGTTCCTTGAGAAAGCTATGGAGATAGTACTGCCCCGACGTCTCATCAAACTCCCACGCCGATCCACCAAAAATGCTTAGCCAATTATTGGGCGGAGACCCATCTGGTTTGGGATCCTTCCAGATGTAGTAGTCGCGGCGTGGACTTTCCTTGGAAAATCTAGACTCAACAAACCACTGATGCTCATGAGAGGTATGATTGGGTACAAAATCTATCATGACATTAATACTGCGTGCGTGTGCTGCCTGGAGGAGCTCCCGAAAGTCATCCAGCGTCCCAAACATTGGATGTACATTGCAATAATCACTCACATCATAGCCAAAGTCAGCCATTGGCGATGGATAAAACGGTGACAGCCAGATCGCATCAGCCCCAAGTGATTTTTGGCCGCCCTTGAGATAGTCAAGCTTATCAATAATTCCTCTCAGATCACCAATGCCATCGCTCATTGTATCCATAAAACTTCGGGGATAGATCTGATAAATCGCGTTCACTAAAGACCATGGCCGCATGTTCTACTCCCTGTCATCCTGAACATGCTTTTCATCGTATAATGCCGCATAGACGCCATTGGTCCATCCAAACCCATCCTGCAAAGGATATTCACCACCAGTACCAAGTATTGCGTGTGAGAGTACGTTGTACTTCTCGACTAGCTTGCCTTCTTTGGCATAAATACGATCGATAGTGCTCAGCCACCGATCCCGTATCGTATCAGCCAAACGATGGTAGCCATAATTGCGCAGCCCCTGGATTGCCACCCAATGCAGGGGCGCCCAGCCATTTGGAGCATCCCACTGTTGCCCCGTATCTACCAACGTCGTCAGCAACCCCCCCTCTGCCAAAAAATCTTTCTCAATTCGCTCAGCTACACACATAGCCTGTTCTGAAGTTGCTAATCTGCTATACAACGGAAACACTCCCGCGAGTGTTAAGCGGCCCGTTGATTTGTGTTTTTTGAAATCATAATCACAAAAAAACTTTAGATGATTGTCCCAGCAATATTCAAGTATCGCCTGTCGACGTCGCTCAGCCATTTTTAGATAACGATTGCGAAGCAACGGTTGCACAAGCTGATCATAGCCTTGAGCGATCGTCGCCTCAAGTTCGTATAAGAGGCAGTTAAGATCCACAGTGATCATATCGGTCGTGTGAATCGCCTGTATATCTTTTTGGTCGCGGAACCACCGCGAGCTAAAATCCCAACCACTTTCAGCAGCTGCGCGAAAATCAAGAAATATTCGCGCCTCATCACGAGATCCGGTAGCATTTTCGGCATCCTCAGCCATACTTTCAGGCCGCGGCGTGACTTTATTGTCGAAATATCTGTTGAGATATGTACCGTTAGGCATTTCGACAACACGACGATAGGCTACTGTTTTGGGATTCGCCCGTATCAGCGTCCGGCCCTTCATCCAGAACCGATGCTCAAGCACCATAGACGGCAGATACTCAATAAAGGTTCTTGTGCGTCCTGCGTGAGATGCATAAAGACGTACCATGTGACTAAAAAAAGGCGGCTGGGAGCGACTAAGGTAATAGGTGCGGTTGGCTGTCGGTATAAACCCAAACTTTCGTATCATATACGCGTAGTTTTTCATCATTGCGGCGATATCACTCCAGCGTCCATCAGCCGCAAGCCCCAACATCACAAAATATGTGTCCCAGTAAAATTGCTCCTGAAACCTACCCCCGGGCACAATATACCGATTCGGCACAGCAAATAATGATCCGCGATTGATGCGATTGCGACGCTCCAGTTGAGGCCAAAGCAGCTGAACGTGCTGTCGAGCGGTGATAGCGACTCCTGACAAAACCGAATGGCTATAATCATTCACATCGTAAAAATGACGACTAACGAATTCTTTGAGATCAAAATCAGGATCTTGCTTGACGATACGGTATTCGCGCATGATTTCACGAGTTCGCTTACGCGGCACCAGATCAACAAATGTTTTACTATCCTGGTAAATACGCTGTAGCTGAACATCACGAAAAAGCTCCCCAAGCGACTCGTCTGGGCTTTTGCCCTCGCGAACCAAATGCCCAACCGTTGCAACTAATGTTGACTTCACGCGGTCGGGAGTTGGGGTTATCTTTTGTGCGGTGTTTGTGATAATACGCTTCACTACAACTAGTATAGCGGTTATGTTTTATCTGTTCAATGGAAATATTAATGCTTTAGTCGCGTGCTGCCCGTTTGCGTAGCGTATGATCGAGTTCACGTTTACGCAGTCGCAGATGCTCCGGCGTCACCTCCAGCAACTCATCATCCTCCAGGAAATCAATACTTTGTTCTAGGCTTAGCTGGGTATGCGGCGTAAGCTGCACCGTGCCATCACTAGATTTGCTTCGCATATTGGTAAGATGTTTTGCTTTGCAAACATTTAACTCTAAATCTTCCTGACGATTGTATTGCCCAACAATCATACCTCCGTATACTTCAACACCTGGACCCACGAATAGTTCACCGCGCGCTTCGGCTGCTTCAAGAGCATATGGTGTTGTTGTGCCACCCTCGTAAGCAATCAGGACTCCGGCACGGGTACGTGGCAATTTGGGGCCTAATGGTTCATACCCACACGGAACACTATTCATGATAATAGTCCCTCTTGTTTCCGTCAGAAGTTTGTTTCTGAGCCCTATCAAGGCCCGCGTCGGCAGCCTGTACGTCATACGCAATAGTCCACTCAACAGCGTCTCTTGGCCCACCATCTCAGCGCGACGCATACCTAGCTCCTGACTCACGACACCAGTGAATTCAGTTGGTATTTCGATTTGCAGCTCTTCGATCGGCTCTTTCTCGTCGCCATCCTCATGTATCGTCACCACTTCGGGCCGGCCCACCTCAAATTCGTAGCCCTCGCGGCGCATCGTCTCAATAAGGACGCTCAGATGCAGCTCTCCTCTCCCCGAAACGACAAAACCTATACCGTCCTCGACAACTCGCAGTGCAACATTCGTTTCGAGTTCACGCTGCAACCGATCGCCCAGCTGTCTACTCGTGGTAAATTCTCCCTCTCTCCCCTTGAATGGACTCGTGTTAGGGCCAAGGTACATGCTCAGTGTCGGCGCCTCGATAGCAATCACTGGCAGCGCCTCAGGCTGATCACGGTCAGCGATCGTCTCGCCAATCTTTGCCAAACCAATACCAACAAGCCCCACAATATCACCAGCGATCGCTAGCTCCGTCTGTTCCCGTACAAGCCCCCTGTAGACAAATATTTTTTCGATGCGTGCGGTCTCTGTCTGATTATCACGCTTCATCAGGACGACTGACGAACCGCGACGAGCTGTGCCCCGCGCAATACGTCCGATAACATACTTTCCCAAAAAAGCGTCATACTGTAGCGCAGTTACCAGCATTTGAAAAGCACCCTCTTTTATTTTTGGCGCGGGGATATCACGAATAATTGCTTCAAAAATGACAGAAAGATCACCCGGCTCATCGGTCATAGCTGGCATTGTAGTCCACGCCCTGCCGTCCCGAGCTACCGCATAATAAATCGGATACTGAAGCTGCGCCTCGTCTGTTGCAAGCTCCAAAAAGAGATCCGCCAACTCATCTTCCACTTCCGCGATACGCCTTGCGGGCTTGTCTATTTTGTTGATGACAACAACTGGCGTCAGACCGAGTTCCAGGGCCTTAGACAGGACAAACTTGGTTTGTGGCATTGGACCCTCTTGGGCATCAACCACCAATAATACGCCGTCGGCCATGTTCAGCGTGCGTTCTACCTCGCCGCTAAAGTCGGCGTGCCCGGGCGTGTCGATGATATTGATTTTATAGTCACCATAGTACACGGCCGCCTGTTTAGCGGTAATAGTAATACCTCGCTCGCTTTCCTGATCTCCACTATCCATGATGAGATGCTGGGTCATCTCAGCCTGATTGTCCCGAAAAGTTTGTGATTGCTTGAGTAGACCATCAACAAGCGTCGTCTTGCCGTGATCAACGTGCGCAATAATTGCAATATTTCTGATATAAGAAGCGTCTTTCATAAAAATAATTCCTGGAATATACCAAGAACCCTATCGCTACCTAGTATACACCAACTCTCTCATATACACTAGAGGCTAGGTAGGCGTTTACTACAAATCACGACGCCATTTTCGGTCAGTATCGCCTGCATGTCCTTTGGACAGTCGCTCATACCGCCCTCGAACCAGTTTCTAGTATATATTTCGGTGTCTGATCTATAGATAACATAGGGACCGATGTAGTTGTTTTTGATAGTGTTTTTTTCGTTGGGCAGCTGACTTCCAATTTTCTCGAGCTGCGTCATGAGCGTATTGCTTTCATCAAAACGACGAAGACCATAGTTGAGGTCATGACAGTCGCCGATACCATCTCCGTTGACATCTTTGAAGCCTCGTCCTAGGCAGTAGCCGCCCGCTGGCATTGATGGATATTTACCAAACATCGCACCATAATCTTTGAAGATCTGGTAGTATGCCGTCACCGCTTGATAGCGCGTCAAATTACGAGCACGCTTCTGAATATTACCATAGCCCAAGGTGCCAATTGTCGCCAAAATACCGATCACGACAATCACCACAATAATCTCAACAAGAGTGAACCCAGGCTTTGCAGTATGTTTATGTGTCATCATGCTTATGTATATATCATATCACTGGCTGGCAAAAAAATAAATGCCGCAACACCGTACGACATTCTTGATTGTCCTGGTGGAGCATAGGAGATTCGAACTNNTCTACCAAATGAGCTAATGCCCCAACTACGACGATCAACATCTATGATCACCGATTATTGTATCAGACTGCAACCGGACCGAACAATAGGTCTGAGGAGAATCCTGCATTAAGACCCTCGACAAACCACCGCCAAAAAACATACCTGCCTTTACTAAAAGACAGGTAGTAGTGTGCTGTTGCGCGCCCACCCGGGGCACAGTAACGACATGTTGTTTATTTTAGCCGCGATCGTTTTAAGCCGCAACGGGACACCCCATTGCGCATCAGCTTAGTCACTATTATGCTCGTGTTTATAAAAATATGCAAGTGTTATATCTTTTGATTGCTTTTTTGGCGGTCGTGTGCTTAAATAGGTACGTTCAGAAGCATGTGCACGCGATAGAGTAGAGAGAATATCTTTCCTGTACGTAACACTAGGGTCGATCTGAAATATTAGCACCAAGAAAGAGAATAACTATCCGTGGATAAGCAAAATCTTTTCGTAGGCAGCCTTGCCTACACAACTAACGATGACAGTCTCAAAGCTTTTTTTGAGACGGTCGGTGAAGTTGAAAGCGCTCGCGTCATCAGTGACCGCGACAGCGGCCGATCAAAGGGCTTCGGGTTCGTCACTATGGTTAACGCCGATGACAACCAAAAAGCCGTTGATCAGCTCAACGGCAAAGAACTTGATGGCCGTGCCATCAATGTCAGCCTCGCCCGCCCTAAAGAAGATCGCCCTAAACGCGACTTTGGCGGCGACAATGGCGGTTCATTCCGTCAGCGCAGCTGGTAATCACCAGTAGCTCACAGACTAAAACACCCTTTCCTAGCGGCGAGGGTGTTTTAGTGCCTAGATACAAGACTGGTCTTGGGCGCCACGCATTATCTGGATGCCCTCATTGCCCAGGGCCCGTGATTACTCTTGCCCGTTCATTACCTGACCCACGGCGCCCGTAGCCAGTCGGCCCCTAGATGTAGCCAGTTATTTATCATGCCATAGCCGTTTAACAGCCAGATTGTCAGCACTACAATCGTGGCCGTCACTACCCAAAACCCCACCCGCACCCATCGTGGCTGTACCACCAACCACGCTTGCCAGGCATTGTACCGACCCCTCGCATAGTCATGCAAACGCTGCGCCCAGGTAAACTCTGTTGCCAGTATCGACAAGCCAATAAATACAATCAGCCAGCCTGGACCAGGGTACGGAATAGCAATAATCCCAACACAAAATACCACCCCGCCCACAATGCCGATGACAATTTTTTTGATGCGTGGCGGTAGCTTATCAACCACGAGCCATAAATGCTTTCTTAATCCACGCAACCCCGGATCCGGCAGGCCACTTGTGATACGCCGGTAGCATATCACCCGCAATGACAACTACAAAAATAACTGCAAAGCCACACATAATAGACGGGATACCAGTCATAGTCGATGGATCGATAATATTAATCAGCGTCGTCGGCAACATAAAGGCCGCATAGCCAAAACTCAATGACTTTAGGGCGCGTGCAATATGTGGCCGCGCTGATCCAGCATAATGCAGACTGTACGCCACTCCTGCGAGCAGCAAGCTGTAGTAATAGAGCGCATGAAGTTTACTAGCCCATGGATTTATCTCAAATATAACATAGTTGCCTAGGCACGCCTGTGCGCCCAAGCCTTGCTCGGACAACATAAAATAACCTCCAAATACCACAGCAATCGCATAGCTCGCAGCAAGCATACGATGGTTGCGCTTGCCGGCAATGCGCGTCGCAAGATGCAACCCTAATGGTGGTAATAGTGTAATAGCAACATACCCTACGCGCGCCCACGTCAAGCTACTGAGCCCCCAGCTGCCCTCACAGACATTATATTCAGCCAGCTGAAAGGTCGCCAAACAGATGAGTATCACGACACACAGACGAGTCACGGCTGTCAGACGATAGCGCAAGACAATCCATATCGCCAGGACAATTTCAATCATAAATGTCGCTAGCATTACTGGCGGTGAAAAACAAAACAGTCGATCGTTTTTTAGGTAGCGCATACTACGATATTATAGCAAATCAATCGCTATTTGCTCCGATATCCTGACCAGTGCTCCTGGAAAAATTCTCCTCTAGCATCAATACTAATTCGCTGTCCGTATCCCAGACATATACTTTGTCTGCAAAATCAGGGAGGTAGGTCTTCCCCACCGAACACTGATGTTGATAGACGATGATAGATTTTCCAAGCGTAAGCGCAGCGCCAATCTCAATAAGCATACCTTCACTACGACGCGCCGAAGTAATGAGGACGAGCACAATATCATACGCTGGCAGTTTGCTGAGCGTATGATCAAGCCACTGTTTTGGGGTCACATACCCCGTCGTGCCAGGATCGAAAATATCAATATAGTGAAGTATACCCCTCTCAGTCAAGATGTCATGCAATCGTTTCATACGAGTTCGGACAACCATCTCATTCTCGCCGGTCATTGCATAGGCTACAAAGACTGATTTCATATCATCGCCCTAAACGCAGCCTCATCTATAATGGTTACGTGAAACTTTTTTGCCTTGGCTAGCTTGTTGGCACCGACTTTTTCGCCCGCCACAAGATAATCCGTATCCTTGCCAACACTGGTTTGAAATATACCCCCCAGGGTGCGAATCCTTTCGGCTGCTTCATCTCGACTCATTGATACAAGACTGCCTGTTACAACAAAACTTAGACCTTTGAGCTGACCGTTGTTCTGTTGATGAATAGGGTGCACGTGCAGTAGTTTGAACTTTTTGAGTAACGTGCGGTTGTCGCTATCGCCAAACCACGCCACCACACTCTCCGCAACAACCATACCTACCCCATCTACCTCAGTCAGTTGATCAATCGTCGCATCAGCTATACCTGCTAGGGAGCCGAACTTTGCGGATAGGTCAATTGCTGTCTGTATGCCGACATGACGAATACCAAGACCATAGACAAACCGCTCAAGGCGCGGCGTTTTTTTTGCCGCAATTGCATCAATGAGTTTATGCGCCGATATCTCAGCAAATCTGTCAACTGTTAGCAGCTGCTCAACTGACAGTGTATAAATATCCGCCAAATCACGCACTAGATACGTATCGACTAATGCTGAGACATTTTTCTCCCCTAGCGTATCAATATCAAGAGCACCCTTGCTGGCAAAATGACATAATGACCGCTTAAGTATAATAGGGTCAGTTCGCCCCTTGACTCGATACACAGCCTCCCCGTCAGGTCGCTCAAATTGAAGTCCTGAATACTGGCGGGCAAGTTCTTGCTCGTAGTTAATTTTCCTCGCACCTTCTGGCCGCAACTCGACAATAACACGTTCTACCTGCGGAATAATATCCCCGGCTTTGAATATTACAACTGTATCACCACGGCGAACATCGAGTCGCGAGATTTCATCAGCATTATGCAGGCTTGCGTGCTGCACAGTAGTACCAGCCACTTTTACAGGGTCAAAGACCGCTACCGGTGTCGCGGCACCCGTACGCCCAATTGAGATGACAATATCTCTCACGACAGTCGTCGCCTGCTCGGCGGCATATTTATAGGCGACTGCCCCACGAGGCTGTTTGCCGGCAATCCCGAGACTATCAAACACCTTGCGATCATTAACTTTAATGACTAAACCGTCAGTGTTAAACGGCAGCTGATGACGTTTGTCGCTCCACCCACATACAAATCTCATTGTCTCGTCTAGTGTCTTAAAAACAGCTGCCTCAGGATTACGGGTAACACCCAGTGCTGTAAGCGTTTCATAGGCGTACAAATTGGTCGGCACGTCTTGTGTCTCTTCTCGTATAATATCGTACCCACGAAAATGAAGCGGGCGACTAGCAACAAGCCCGGGATCAAGCTGGCGAATTGTACCGGCAGCAAGATTACGAGGGTTGGCAAATGGCGGCTTACCAGCGGCAATTTGTGCTGCATTGAGATGCTCAAACTCTTGCTTTAACATGATAATTTCGCCCCTTACTTCAGTGCGACCATCCAAAAACTTCTCATAACCTGCCGTCAGGCGCAATCGTAATGGAACATTTCTGATCGTTCGAACATTGTGTGTCACATCCTCGCCAACAAAACCATCACCTCTCGTAATAGCCTGCACCAGCACACCATCCTGGTACACCAGAGCACAGGCCAAGCCATCCATCTTGAGATCAGCAAAAAACTCGCGACGACTACCAACAGGCATAAGTTTATCTATGCGCCTAGCCCATGCTTCAACATCAGCCTTGTCAAAAACATCATTCAGGCTCAACATGCGACGAGAATGAGGAACTTTTGCAAATCCATCGAGCAACTTATTACCGACACGTTGTGTTGGGCTATCGAGCGTAATCAGTTCGGGGTGGGCCGCCTCCAGTCGCTTAAGCTCACCAAAGAGACTATCATATACTGAGTCATCAACTGTTGGCGCATCAAGAACATGGTACTCGTAACTATACTGATCAATCAGTTTTTTGAGTTCAGTCATACGTCGTTCAGGCTGGTGAGGCATTGTCTTCGAGAACCTTTCTATATAGCAGATAGACGTATGCCGATGACCAGACAAGCGAGCCGGCACTGAGGCTTGTTACCACCAGAGGTACTATCGGTAGCCAGTTTACGGCCGGCGCCACAGATTTGAGCCATGAATCAAATCCAACAATCGGCAAGCCAATCACTATCCATACTACAACCAGCACAAACACCATCCACAGCAAGCGATACAATATCCTCACTCGCCGACCAACAACGAGATCTCCGGCTATTTTTAGTGCCTGCATAGGATACATACCTGGCACAGTTGCGATAACCAATGCCATGATTGTGCCTGTGGCCCAATATAAACTCAATACTGCGACTAAAATCGCAATCACCCAAAAGACCATAGCGCCAAATCCGCTATCCACATAGCCAGTGGTTGCCAAAGCATTGTAGGTGACTGCGGCCAGCCCAACCGGTATCAATTGGACCACAAGTATTGCTACCAATATTCCACTGGCTACGAGCGGAGCGCTAGCGCTATACAGACCATCACGGACTCTCGGCTTTTCGCCCGCAAGAATCAACCGTACGAGCCAGATGGTCGTGAGCCACAAAATAACACCAAATAGCCCCATATACAATCGTTGCAAATCGCTCACGTTTTCAGTAAAAACTCCCGAGACGGTACCGGTCAGCAAAATTGCCGACTTACCCACCTCTCCCCAGTTACCCTGAAAAATGTCCTCGCTACTAGCAGAAACGACATCATTGATCATACGATACGCGTCCTGAGACACGACATTCCCGACCATAATAGACGCAAACCCATAAAGCACCGCTAATGTGACAAATAGGCGCTTATTCAACCATAGCGTACGAGCCGTATGATAGGTAAAACTGATATATCCTGGCAAATGCAGTGATCTGACATAATCACGCCGCAAAGTAAGACGGAAACTACGATGTGGGCGACGGCCTAGGAATTTCTCACGACGATCACCAAGCCGTTTCACGCGCTCGATTATCCGAATGCGCATAGCGGTATGGGTCGCCCTGCCCAGCGCACTTGCCCTACTCCGTCCCGTCCGGTTGTCCTGATTTTTTTTAGTAGTCATCCTTACCATAGTATATCATCGACCACGTGAGTCACTATGAGTTGCGCATTGTCATATTACGTGATAATGCACAAAAAAATGACCCGCATTGGGATCATCTTTTGGAGGCACGTACGAGAGTCGAACTCGTCTACGAGGTTTTGCAGACCTCTGCGTAACCGCTCCGCCAACGCGCCACTTAGAGCTATTATAGCAGAATACTACTCTTCTAGGATCGTAGGCCAACACAAGATCAGCGTCCAAGTATGCAACACCCCAAGCACACTATCAGCCACTCACGGATATCGCAACGACACTTACGATACAAAGCCTATTTTGAGTGAAATAACTAGACTCACCAAGCACGCTGACTCCTGCCTATTATACTGCCTGTGCTTATCCGGCCGCCTATCGTATAATAACCACATGTCGAAAAATATCTCAGATACCCGAGTCGTTGTTTCATCGCTACTCGTCAGTGCGGCCGACGTTGTGCTAAACGTTCTGGTTGCTATGCTGACCGGTAGTGCTGTTATGCTGTCCCAGTCGTTACAGGGGTTAAGCGATTTCACCACCAGCGCCATACTGTATAAAGGCACCAAACAATCCCGACGAACCGCCAACGACAAGTATCAGTTTGGTTTTGGGCGCGAAGTCTTCTTTTGGGTACTGATGTCGTCGGTTGTGATGTTTATCGGCACTGGTGGGCTATCGCTGTACTTTGGTTATCATCAGATCATCACACCCGAACCCGTACATCATATTTGGGCGGCATTGGCGACGCTGTTTATTAGCCTGATTTATAACAGCTTTGCATTTTGGCTCAGCTTTCGCCGGCTCAGCACGCTAGACGCTACGCGTAGCTGGTGGCAGCTCCTGGTTAGCTCTAGTATCGCCGAGACAAAAGCCACGTTTATCATCAATTTTCTAGCTGCACTAGCATCTGTTTTGGGGCTCATTGCCTTTGGGCTGTTTGCGCTCACCGGCAACGCGCAGTTTGACGGCTGGGGAAGCGTGATTATCGGTATCACTATGATGATTACAGCCGCGCTGCTGATCCAAGACATGCGGGGGCTGTTGGTCGGCAAAGCAGTAGATATAAAAATCCGACAGCGAATTATCGATGCCGCGCAGTCAGTGCCAGGAGTTATCACAGTGCTCGACCTGCGTACCATGTACCTTGGCTCGGGCAAAAAATTCGCCATTTTAGAACTTCACCTTCAAGATGGCCTGGTGACCGACCAAATTGAAGCAATCACCGACACGGTCAAACAGGTTGTGCAAACTAACATTCCCGAGGTACACCATATACAGGTCGAGGTCGAGTCACCAGAGGCGACTTAGGGAATGAGCGGGTTGCGCAAGGCGGGAATATACATATATTACGCCGTTGCCGCAGGCAGCCGGGTAATATCGAACCGCATCGGGTTCGATTCTTGTCTTCGACAATACCAAACGAGATACTGAGGGGCAAGCCTTAGCTTATTGTTTGGTGCGCAAGGCGGGAATTGAACCCGCACGACTT
>DDER01000037.1:16453-24365 GCA_002336735.1 Candidatus Saccharibacteria bacterium UBA1949
CCTTGCGAACTGCCACTGGCAGTTCTCACCCGCACGACTTTTGGTCAAGCGATTTTAGCGCCCCCAGAGTCTACCAGTTCCGCCACTCACGCACAGTTACTATTATACAGGTTCAATCGCCGCAAGACGGGAATCGATCATCTTCGGTGCATATTCACAGATTCAAAGACCGCAATTATTTTCTCGACGCGAACTTCCGAAACTTTTTGCGTTATTACAAAAATAGCCGCGTCAGCTACGAGGCGTTAGCCGAGCTTTAGCGGAAGTGTATAGGTTTTCTGAATTTATTCCAGAAATCAAATTAGAGGATAGCTGGCTCCCTCTTGTAAAATGGAGTTACCGACAGGTAACGCTCCCGTCTACCTGGTTTTGCAGACTAGTGCCTAACTTCTCGGCCAAGTCCGCAATCATGATACATATTGGTGCACTGGAGAAGACTTGAACTTCCACGATCGCAATGATCACTAGCCCCTCAAGCTAGCGCGTCTACCAATTCCGCCACCAGTGCATACTATGAGGTAATTTTGTTGTTAAGGTTGATGCTCTCAACTGGCGCTAGTACGGACCCAATGCCCAGCACTACCACTAGTCAAGCAACTCGTGCAATTGTAGCAGAGCTAGGGAGTTTTGTAAATGCTCCTTGATTCGACCGACCAATAGAGAACATTGCTGTATCTATCGGATTTAGTAACCGCTGACTGGCCGTCATATACAGAGTGAGCCCTGATATTCGATGCATAGGTTATCGTCTGCTGATACAGGCCAATCGCCGGCACGTCACTCAGCCATTGTGCGGCAAAAGTCAGGTACTTTGCATTACGCAGGTCTGCCTCTAGCCGAGAACGCGCACTCACAAGCGTCGCATCAACTGTCTTGTCGGAGTAGTTTGAAAAATTATAGCCGTTCATACCAATTTGCGATGAGTGCCAGTAAGCATACACGTCAGGGTCGGCGCCAATTTGCAGCTCATAGAGCAAGACATCATAATTACGTGGCTGCAAAATCGTTTGGACGAAGTTGGAGTTTGGCTGTGTCGTGTCAATGATATTAAGTTGTACATCAATGTTAAGCCTCTTCCACTGGTCCGCAACCTTCCTTGCCACTAATACCACCTGAGCGTCATTGGTCGTGGTGATCTTGAGCGCCAGCGGTTGTTCACCCTTTTTACGTCCAGTGCCATCAATTATCCACCCAGCAGCATCCAAAGTGGCGTTGGCACGCGCCAGATCATAGGGATGAGACGACGGCAGATTGCCCGTCAATTGTCCGTTGACAAACGGCAGACTAAGCGCAGGGACATTTGTGCCCACTAATTGCTGGATTGATTTTGTATCCGTCGCCATGGCAAGCGCACGACGCACTGCCGCATCAGATAATACCGGGTTGCTCATATTGAGAATGAGGTACTCACCACTATTGACCGGCACCTGACGAATATTATACGAATCGCCACGTACCGCCAGACCGTCAGCTAGTGTTATATCAGTACCTGCCGTAATCTCCCCCGCCTTGAGAGCTTTGACAATGTCATTTTGATTTTGATAGGCATACACCTCAAATCGGCTCAACTTAGGTTGGCCCTTGTAGTATGCATCATTTGCCACCAGATGAATCACCTTATGGTTGCGTATTGTATCTACTAGCTGAAGTAATTTGAACTTGAACGGCCCACTGCCTAGCGGCGTATTGCCAAAAGCATTTTCGCGCACCGCAGCTGGCGGTATTGTTCCGAGGATGTGCTTGGGCAACACTGGAAATGTCAGAGCGTGCTGAAAAGCCGCATACATAGCTGGGAGCTCAAACACAATAGTCGTATCGTCGACTGCCCTGACATTGACATCTCGCCAATTGACTCGCAATGGAGAGCGTACAACAGGATTTTTGATAAGACTGATTGTGAACGCTACATCTTGTGCCGTGAGCGCCTTACCATCGTGCCACTGGGCATTGTTACGGAGCCTAACGGTATAGAATCGACCTGTCGGATCGGTAGCGATCGATTCAGCAAGATCATTCGTCAGGTGCCCCGTGCCGTCATAAGAATAGAGCGAGGAGAAGACCAACCGCGCGACAGAACTCTCGGCATTAGTGGTTGCATATAGCGGATTCAGTGTGTTAATTGGACCAAGCATCCCCTCAGAATATGTCCCCCCGACTTCGGCTGCGGTGATGGAGTAATTCTTGCTATAGAGGACCGTTTGCACCGTAATACCGGCTAAAATGAGACCAACCGTAAATAACCATCCAATAATCGGTACCTGTGCATCGCGAATACTATCAAGCCGCATAGAAATAAACTTGCGCGTATGACGCATCGTGACAGTCTCTGCTCTTTTGATGCTACGCTCGATACGTTTGCGATCGACCGTGAGTTTCTGAAATGAGTCCCATGGATATTTCTCGTTATTCATCGTCGTCCGCCCTACAGACTATGTGCAGGCAACAAGAGCCCGGCCAAAATCGATAGCACAAACACTACCGCTAGAATCACAGTTACTTCGAATAGGTTTTTATCAAACCCACGACGTGTTGTGTAGAGTTCACTAGAACCGCCAAATCCTGCCCCAAGACTAGCGCCTCTCTGCTGGAGAATGATCGCTATGATCATAAGCAAAGCCGAACCAATCGTTATAATCATGAGTGCTGTATCTGTATTCATCTCTTTACCTCCTGAAATCGCATGTATTGTGACTCGAGCGCGCTACTTACTATGTAGTTTATCAGACTTAATACTAATCCGCTCATAACAGAGTGCCAAAACGTCATACTCAAACCAGGCGTAATCTTGAGTGAAATATACACCATGAAGCCATTGACAACTATCGTAAATAGCCCTAGTGTCAATAGAATAGCCGGCAGAGACAGGATAATCGTAATTGGCCTCAAAATGGCATTCACTAGAGAAAAGATCAAACCAGCCAGTATAAACACCCCTGCACTCGTAATCAGCTCACTATCACTATAGCCGGTCCCAAATAGACGCACCGCCACCCACAAGCCAAATGAGTTGAGCATCCACCGCACAAGAAATGTAATGAATTGTTGTTTCATAAACTGTTCATAGTATAGCGATCGGCTAGTAGTTTGTCGATAGCAGGCCACTTAAACTATCAAAGCCAGTCGTCGTCACTAGAATATCATCCTCAATCCTTACTCCGATTGATTCATCTGGTATATAGATGCCCGGTTCAACCGTTAGCACCATGCCTGGCTCAAAACAGTTGGGCGCGCCCAGACTATCATGAACATCTAGGCCAAGTCCGTGGCTGATAGCGTGTGGCATATACCTGTGATGAGCTGTATCCGGGTCCCTATTAGACACCAAGCCAAGCTCAATAATCGTTCGTCGCATGATATCGTCTGCCTGCTGGAGATAAGCCGCGAGTGTCGTACCGGGATGGATCAAGGCTATGATCTCACGCTGTGCTAACTGTACTGCCAAATGAACGTTTTTTTGCCGCTCTGTCAGGGAGCCAACTGCATAGGTCCTCGTAATATCTGCGCAGTAGTCACTCACACGAGCACCTACATCGAGCAGGACAAATGAGCCGGCTTCAATCACCGTGTCATTATGATCATAGTGCAGAGTGCAGGCATGACTGCCAGAAGCGATAATCGGCTGATAAGCATGATGCGCGTAACTGGTACGGAATAGTCTCGTAAACTCTCCTTCAATCGCGGCCTCATGAGGATACTGCTCTAATCTTTCTCGAACATACCCAAATGCCTCAGTTGTAACACTCACTGCTGCACGTATAGCGTCTAGCTCGTAGTCTTGCTTAACCGCCCTGAGACGCGCCAAGATCAGCCGAATATCCTCGACATTGTGCTCCTGCTTGCACGCATGGTACATGTTTGACTGAGCAGGGTTGATATAGAAATAATCATAGTCTTCCGGTAGCAAGCTATAAATCGTACCACTGTACTGCGTAATCATTTGCTTCATGTCGTCGACAGTGATAACATCGTCGGCACCGGCTTGCTGTCGCAGTACTTCGTGATCGGTCAAGCCATGAAATTGTTCGAGATATTCGTTTTTCTCTGGCGCCACTAAGTAGGTACGTCTAGAGGCAGCATCGATGACCATTGCCCAATTCGGATCGTGGATACCCGTCAGATATAAAAAATTTGCCTCCTGAACAAACGGCGCTGACATATCATGCGTCAGTTGCATGCGACCATACCCCGCCATTACGACGAGCGTATTCGGTAGTTTTGCCAGTAGACGCTGGCGGTTATGGGCGTAATGACTCATATAATTTTGCCGCTCAGCACTTACCCTCGACTACCTCTTTATTCTCTGCGCTACTGACCCGATAGTATAGTTTTGTGACAACTTTGCTATGCGCCTCAATACAATAACTCACTGGCGTAATGATCTTTTGTGTTATTTCGACGCTGTTAGTAAATTTTTTAGTATCAGGAATATCGGACGGGTAGGTGTTATCGTAGTTACGAGCATTTTCCATAACTGTTGCTATGCCACTCAGTTCGTTCTTCAGCTCCGTAATGGCAACTCTCTCGCGCCAACCACCATAGGAAACCGTCACAATCGCAAGCAACAGACCAATCACACTAATCATAATCATAATCTCTACGATTGTAAAACCCTTGGATCGAATGAGGCGTATCATACTATCTATCTTAGGCCGTAATGACTGAAATCACAAGCGATATTAGTGCAACGCAGCATAAATCACTTTTGCCTTAGAGGGGCCAACAACAATTGCCAGGTCTCGCTCCGAGGCCTCCCGGATACCACGCACACTCCCGTATTGCTTGAGAAGCTTCTTCTTGGTCACCAACCCCACTGACGGTATCGTATCGAGAAGACTCGTGGTTTGTCGAGCGCGCTTAAGAGTTGTGTGGTAGCTCACTGCAAAGCGATGCGATTCATCTCTAATCCGCTGAATCAGCTTGGTAATATCATCAAATCGACCGACTACAGATCCTGCTCGCAAATTGCGTGAGTGCGCACCTGCATTACGCTGGCCGGCATGGAGGTTCACCGTATAATAATCGCCTGCATCATCGATCCTGACGCTCGGTTCCGGCTTGACGAGAAAAGACTGGAGCACCTGTAGACCAACATAGGACCGATATTTGTGGATAATAAGCTCTTCTTCGCGTTTGGCGACACTGATGATCGGCAATCGTATCTCAGCCTCTTCGGCCGCCCTGATAGCAGCCTCTAGCTGACCCTTGCCGCCATCGATCAAGATCATATCTGGCTGCCGCCACTTGCTGAGATTAGCCTGACTAAAGCGGCGTTTTATGGTTTCGTACATGTGCGCACAGTCATCATTTTTTTGCTGTGACATTTTGAATTTACGATACTCAGATCGATCACTGACACCATTGGTAAATACTACCATGCTCGCCACTACATCTCTGCCAGCCATGTGACTTACGTCATATCCCTCGATACGCGTCGGCTCAATAGACAGTCCTAGTAGGTCTTTGAGATCTCTTAGGGATTTATCTTTTGCGATATCAAAAAATTCTCGCTCTTTGAACATAATTCTTTGTTGCAGTTCTTTGAGAGAGTGGAGCTTATCGCGCAATTGAGCGGCATCTTCAAATTTATGATCGCGCGCCGCCCGTGCCATTTCTCGCTCAATTTCTCGGGTGATAGCGACTCTGCCGCCTTCGATATAACGAATCAACCGTCGCAAACTTGACTTGTATTCCCGACTCGTCATATCCGACCCTGGACTGAGACCAATATGCGTATCGAGATCGCGTCGTCGATCAGATGGTGTCTTGATATAGTACGGAAACACGCGTCGAAGATATCTAAGAGCCTTTTTGAGTGTATATCCGTTGTAGTACGGTCCAAAATAACGAGCCTTGTCATCAAGTGGGTTACGTGTAAATGTCACGGTTGGCCACTCTGCAAACATGTCGATGCGAATATAGATTTGACTCTTATCGTCACGTAGCAACACATTGTAGCGAGGCAGATACCGCTTGACCATCTCGCTCTCTAAGAATAACGCGTCGATTTCACTTTCTACTTCAATCCATTCTATATCATCTATCTCAGCGATGAGCGCATCGGTCTTAACATCATGCAGCCGCGACGCCTGGAAATATTGTCGCACACGCTGGCGCAAATTCGCCGCTTTGCCAACATAAATCACCTCGCCCGACACGGACTTATGGAAATAAACTCCCGGCCTATTCGGCAGCGCTTTCAGTTTATCAGCTAGCTGATCAGTCATTATTCTAGTATACGCTGTCGAGGCGCTATAACCATGTCTGATAGGTATTTTAGCCTTTTCGTTAGCGCTTTTATCATCTCACTGTGACCCACAAGTATCACTAGAGCAGTATGATATTTGAGGCCCAGTGTACGAAAAATTGTTGTACGTGTCTTTGCCGGCGAGGTATAGGCAAAAATCGTTATTCGATTAGCTTCGGACTGTATCTGTCAATATGCCATAATTGACGAACATAACGATCGTCGCCGTAGCGTTCTATACTGGGATCTCACGCAGTGCCCCGATCATTTCTGTATCGTAGTGAGGGCTTGCCCATGATGTGCCTTGCTGGCTTCTTGACATTGGGCGGAGTGAAATAATCCATTTGGTTTTGTTTTGCACGCTTCACATATTAGCACGAGATCATTGCACGACGGCTCAGCGCAGTTTTCGTAGTTGCTGGTTTTACTGGCACAGTGAATACACTGACCAATAACTTTGGCATGATCACTAAAATTCACGCCCATGCGACCATCGAAAACATACAGTTGGCCTTCCCACAGGCCGTCATCCCCATAGGCCTCGCCGTATTTGACGATACCGCCGTCGAGTTGGTAGACATCCTCAAAGCCACGCTGTTTCATCATGGCACTGAGTAGTTCGCAGCGGACGCCGCCGGTACAGTAGCTAATGATTTTTTTGGTTTTGAGATTGTCATATTTGCCACTATCAAGTTCACGCTTAAAATCGCGACTGGTGCGCGTATCGGGCACGACAGCATCTTTGAAACGACCGACCCGAGCTTCGTATTGATTACGCCCGTCAAAGAACACCACCTCTTCACCAAATCTTTCGACCATCTCGTTGACTTCGTGGGGCTTCAGGTGTCGGCCCGTGCCAACCACACCATTTTTATCAACTTGCACCTCATCCCATGACTCAAATGCAACCAGTTCTTTTTTGACTTTCACGCTCATGCGTGGGAAGTTTTCGCAGCCACCGTCACTCCATTTCCACACTGTATCCTTGAAACCTGGGAATTGTTTCGTGGCTTTGATATACCGCTTGAGACTATCAATATCCCCACCCACGGTACCGTTGATGCCTTGCTGGCTCACCAGTATCCGACCTCGCAAATTGAGTGAATCACACAACGTTTTTTGCCACAATCGTAGCAAAATTGGGTCTTGAATAGGCGTAAATCGATAGTAGAGGAGTATTTTTTGCATATTGCTTATTATAGCAATAAATCCCTCAGTGTCTGCCGCTTAGAGGCATAGGTGTGTAGTCCTGCCTACCAGGTCGACAAAGCAGTACGTTTCCAGGTATTAGTCGCTATGCAGACATAGAGATAGTCGGCATCATACGCTTTTTGACCAGCAGTACCTGTCGCAGTGGCGCTCGCTGGTACAGCCGACCAACCAAGTGTCACGCCACCTGCTAATACAGTGGTTGCGCTCATTGTTCCATTGACATCTAGGGCATTGGCGCTGGGAGCTTTGCCAATCGCGACATTACCTGTTGTTGGCGCAACCTGCAAACCAAGCGCATGGATACGATACTCTTGCGCTGTGGTCAGTGGCTGGCTCGCTGCTAGGGTCAGATGGGTCGCGTCAGTCACGGCTGTGATGGTGCTGGCTTGGCCATTGGCAAAGATGAACTGCATACCAACCATGGCAGCTGTCCAGGTAGTGCCGGTACCAGTCACG
>DDER01000040.1 GCA_002336735.1 Candidatus Saccharibacteria bacterium UBA1949
CTTTTTAGCTCTTGGGGTCGCCGTTTAGGCGACCCATTATGCTATTTCAAAATCTTACGGTGCCGTTTTAGGCCCTCGATCTTCGTGGCACGATATCCCCTTTCCATACCATATTAATTTAAATGTGATTTCTGTGGGTTTGGATAGCCCCGCGACTAATATATCGGGTGTCTATCCACGGTGGTACGGAGAGCAATGACGCTCATGGTCCGTACCGCTCGCACGACGAAATATCATCAGGCGGGCGGCACGGAACAATGCGTCATACCACTAAGACTCATTATCTATCCGACATGTTAATGGTCGCTCGGCAATTGGGCGGTATGCGCTTCTCGCCAAGGATTATCTACATTATAGCACGTATTATAATTTATGTCAACACTTTTTTGTCATAAAATATAGCACTCACTGCTCGACTAGAGTGAATTCGTGAGAATTACCGATACGAATCAAGCTTTCGCTCACACCACCCTGACGGATAATCTCATGAGTGATCCCTAGTTTTTTCATGATATCGCGCAGACGATTGACGCTTTCGTACTGGTCGTAGTTGGTCTGTACCGCAAAACGCTCTATCTTCGCGCCAGTGACGAGGAATGTGTCGTCCTGCCGAGTCACTTCCCAGTGCTCTAACTGTTTGCGTGCGTCTACCCCGATGACCGGTAAGCCATCAGTTGACTCTGATGATTCCACGACTGCCGCAGATCGAACAGCGACCACCTGCTCACGAAGTGCTCGCAAAACATCGGTGAGATGAGTATGTGCGGCAGATGAGATAGCAAACACTTGCGCAGAGTCACCCGCAACCTCCCGTACTGCCGCAATCTGCATATCGATGATCTCTTGATCGAGCCCTTCTATCTTCGTCAGAGCGATAATCTCAGGTCGTGAGACTAGGTCGGCGTCATAATTGGCGAGCTCATTTCTGATCGTTCTATAGGCCTCGCCGATATCATCGGTGTATGCATCGATGAGGTGCAGGAGCACCGCTGTCCGTTCGACGTGGCGTAAAAACGCGTCGCCGAGACCCTTGCCCTCACTTGCCCCCTCGATCAACCCAGGTATATCAGCGATGAGCAGACTCCCGTCATCGATATCTGCGACCCCCAGATTTGGCGTCAGAGTCGTAAAAGCATAGTCCGCAATCTCGGGGCGAGCATTAGAAACAACAGATAGAAATGTCGATTTGCCAGCATTCGGAAAACCGACGAGCCCGACATCAGCCAGCAATTTGAGCTCGAGCTCGGCTTCAAATTCTTCACCAGGCGCACCGAGCTCGGCGATACGCGGTGTCTGACGAACACTTGATTTGAAATGAGCGTTGCCGAAGCCGCCGCGACCACCTTGTGCCACCACGTGTTCCTGGCCATTGACGGTCAGGTCGGCAATTACCTCTCCATCACGGCGCACTATCGTACCGACCGGCACCTTGACACGTAAGTCGCTGCCAGATCTGCCGTGCTTGTTGCGCTTGGCGCCAGCACCACCTGGCGCTGCCTTGAGCTCTGGTTTGTAGCGAAAATTAATCAATGTGTTTTCGCTTTCGGTCGCGACGAACACGATATCACCGCCCTTGCCGCCATCGCCGCCATCAGGCCCGCCTTTGTCGACATAGATTTCATGACGAAAACTGACGACACCATCGCCACCCTTGCCTGCCCTGATCGTGACTTTGGCTGTATCAACAAACATATATAGTAATTATAGCAATTTATTAGTCAGTAGGTAATAGAATTTATGAAGTAACAGAAAGTGAGCGGATACCAAGCGGCAAACAAGACAGTACCAAGAGCGAATAACTAACGTCTGATATGCCTAAATCCCTGTCACCTGCAACTTATCTAATGTATATACCGGTATAGTCCACTGGTCGCCTCACCCCAACCGATGTCACCAATACCGATGCGGTTGAATCCGCCGCCAAAACGATAGCCATTCATCTCTGAAATTGTGATTGACACCCCAGGATTGACTTTCTCGACGATAGACACATGGCCATAGCCGCCCCAGCCACCGCTCGTCTGCATGACAGCCCCCACCTCTGGAGACCCATCAACACGATAACCTGCAGCTTGCGCATAGGCGGCCCACGTGGCAGCGTTGCCCCAGAAACTTCCGACAGGCATACCAAGCTGCATGCGGCGCTCATACGCATAATACGTACAGTTGCCATATGCATAGCGATTGCCTACTGATGCACTTGCAAGGCTCGAGCTGACTCGATAAGCGCCTGATGAAGTTGTCTTGGTGGTCGTTGTCGTGCGTGGCGCAACGTAACCAGGGCGTTCCTGCTCCGGTACATTGGCCCCCGGCACAATGATCTGGCGTCCGGTGCTCAGAGCCTCAATTTCAAGATCATTGTAGGCAACGACCTGGGCACGATTAGTCTTGTATTTGGCAACTATGGAATCAATCGAATCACCCGCCCGAACCGTATATAAGACACCATCGATCGGTAATATCTTGAGTTGGCGATTTGGTTCAAGCGCATCTGATACTAAGTTATTATTGAATTTGATCGTGTCAGGTGACACGCCATAAGCGGCCGCAACCGACTGGACCGTGTCGCCGGTTTTGGTCATATATTGCTGCACATCTCGCGTATTAGAAGTCGGCTGAATAATCTGCGGCTTAGTGATAACACTAACGTCGGTCTGAGCAAGCTCACTCTCGGCCGAAAGCGACTGGGAAAGATTGGCTACATTTGTCGCTACCGGTAGAGATGCTCGCTCAGCAATGATTGTTGCGACATTGGCAGCGATCAACTGATCGACTGCTGGGTTGGCAGCCATGTCAACACCACCGACAGTGGTTGTGCTCAAAATACTCGATGACCTGGCGGTCGTGCTATCCTCTGCTCGGGGAGTCTGATAGCCCAATACAACCAATGTCATAACGAGCAAAAAGCCCCCAATATACCCTACGAGTGATGATGATTTCAATGATTGTTTTCTTCGTAGCCTTGTCCGATGACGAAGCGAGGCTCCTATCTCCGGCAAGGGCTGGGATGGTTGTGGAAGCTCGCGTGGGCGAGATGCCACATCTGGCTGATTACGAATGATCGTTCTCCTGTCGCAGCATTACTACTACGCAACTACCCTACAGTCTTGCTTCTCTTGTACAGAGAACAGGATACGCATGTCGACCTAAGATTAAATAGTATCTATACGTGTTTCGGTATCCGTACGACGTTAAGGGCAGGCACATACATATGTCGATCTGCCCACTCGCACTGATAGTTCCCATGTATCAGCGGTAGACGACATACAGACGCACTCTCACTATGATAGCAGATTGACACAAAGAGTCAAGCAATTTTCAATATTAGAACATATCACACAATTTATAGCAATGTGCTTTGATATTGGCATTGTGCTCAGCCTCGGTGCGCCCAAAATATGTCTTCCCGTCATCACCAGCCACAAAGAACAGATAGTCACCAGGGGCGGGATACGCAACTGCTCGAAGCGCTGATATTCCAGGCGTAGCGATAGGACCCGGAGGTAGTCCGGTGTATTTGCGTGTATTGTACGGTGAATCTAGGCTCACGCGCGGCGCAACACCAAGTTGATTGGCCGCATAGATAAATGTCACGTCAGACCCAAGTGGCATACCGATCTCAAGGCGCTTGAGAAATACCTGAGCAACTTGATTCATATCATCACGATCACTCACCTCTCTCTGCACTATAGAGGCAAGCGTAATAGCCTGATAGAGTGTCAGACCACGCTTTTGGTACGCTTCGATCAGCTGATTGTCCTGTAGTGCCCGATAGTACTCATCAAACGTCTTGTGCAGCACCTGAGTGACGCTAGCACCTGCCTCAAAATTATATGTCTCACCAAACACGTAGCCCTCGAGGCCTGTACCTAACGGCTTGTCGCGAAAGAGCGGTACCTGGTGATAGTCTGCTTTTAGGGCAGCATCAATTTCAGCTTGCTCAAAACCAGCACGCCTGAGGATTGTCACGACATCAGTACGCTTAGCCTCAGGTATGTCAGAGTTATCCAGCAATGTCGCACCAGGGAAAAACGTCAAATTAAAGGTATCGTTCTTGCCTGAGATTAAATGTCGAGTGATCTCGCTCGCTGTCATACTAGGGGCGATAGCATAGCTACCAGTTTGTATCTGACCAGCCTGGCCGTGAAGTCGCAGGTAGAGCTCAAATGCTTCCGCACTACGAATTAGTTGCTTGCGTTGGAGTTCTGCCAATACAGTCCGTGAAGTCGCTCCACTGCGCACAACGATTATTACAGTGCGATCGTTCCTCGGATCAACTGGCTGGAGCATGGCGTTGTACCACCAAATAATGAGGAGGATCACGCCAACAACCGCCATGAGGATCACTCCAGTCATTATTTTCCACGAAAAAATTCGGCGATGGCGGACAGGAGGTGTCTCAGGCGGGACAATATCATCGACCACATGAGCTGGCTCCGGCGCAGGCAAAACTGATTTTGGTCGAGGTGGCGGCATAATATCATTCTTCATGAGTGTGTTTCCAAAAAATCGGTTAGTATCAGACAGGCAGCCCGAGCATCGATATCTCCACGAGTATACGGTTTGCCGCTACACTGGAGTTGTTGTTCAGCGAGAACGCTCGTGAGAGATTCGTCTTGGAAAACAATAGGCACTCCAAGCCTCGTGAGTCGCTCGGAAAATAGCTCTACAGCACGTGTCTGCCCGGTCGTTTCACCAGATTGATTGCGAGGCCTACCAATGACAATAGCCAACGGACGCTCTAGGTCAATGATTTGCTTGAGACGCTCAACCTCATGACCATCTACCTGTATTGTCTCAAGGCCTACCGCAATCTTAACACCAGTATCACCCCTGGCAATCCCAATGCGTCGCTCGCCAACATCGAGTCCGATATAGGTGTTACTTTGCGTCACTAACCTTGAACTCAATTGTCATTTTACTGACGTTATTCGGCACTCGTGTCACCCAAAACGGCGAGAATTTTACGTCGACGCTCTCTACTCCAGCTACCATCTCATATTTTGACTGCACTTCCCCGTATCGCTTGTCCTTAGCAAAATCCTTGACTTCGTTTTCGCTAATGTTTGGTCCGATCTTGCCATTGGTAGAGAGATTGACAGCGTAATTACCGTCAACTTCAGTAATGTTAATAAATGTCACCCCCCCAGCGCCGTTATCATAGACTTTCTGCTTGCCCTTGCCTTTTATTTCATCGGCAAATCGTAAGTCGAGGTACTTGCTGGCCTCTGAGCGTGCAATCGATACTACTGAGTAAACCGCTGTACCAGCGACGGCAGGCTTGTTATCGCCGACCTCCTGGTCAGGATTGATGTTCGATTTGACCGCATCGAAATTAGCTTTGAATGATTGCTCTAATATGATGATGTCTTTGCTGCTAATACTAGTCAGCTCTTTTTTGATACTAGCGGTATCGACCGCTTGAGTTGCCTTGTCGCGCGCCATCTGAATATCGCCAGCCGTGACGACGGTGACAGTCTTGTCTGTACCACCCTGAGGTGTATCGACAATCGTGGCGGTGATGCCACTAGGCGCACCAGCAACAGCACCGGTCGCACCATTGTACTGACTACCGCTCCGCGCTGCCGAGATGGTTGCCTTGGCTGATCGATAGTTTGCAATCGTTATCGTCACACCTGAAGTTGTCACATAGCTCAATCCAGTACTAGAAGTCAGGGTTGTCCCAGCTGGAATTGTTGTACCGAGATTTTCGATATCCCGCGTCGCAAAACTCACACTACCGACAGCCTTGTCGCCAACATCTTTTTTGCCAGTCGCCGTAAACGGCACCGAAATATCTTTTTTGATCTCCTTGGGGGATGCCTTGATCGTTTTGGCGGCAAAATCAGTCGATAGCGCCGCTCCAATCGTGACGCGATCATTGGCAGCAACAAGATTAGTACGAGCGGTAATAATAATCCTTGCATGAGGCGCAACCACGATCGCCCAAATCAGCGCCCCAACAAGCAAAACTACCCCACCAATAGCGAGCAGCGCCTTGCGGCGAAATGAACCGAAGTTCGGCACCTTGACAATGCTCCGCGATTTTTTGGCAATTGGCGCTAGCACAGGAGCTTGCCCTGTGCCACCTGCTACGACATCACCTGCACTGATCCCAGCGATTGCTTCATCAACTGTCTCCTTTGGCTGGCCGAGAGTGGATGACGCCGATATTCTGGCGTGATCACCAATTGGCAGCTGGGACCCATCAATCACGTCATCTTCATCACCTTCCTCTATAGCTGCGGTAGCAATGATCTCTGGTTTGGATTGCATGTTTTTGGCTACCGGGATACTCGCCGCGGCCGCTAAGGCAACGAGTGCCTTGTTGGTCGTAATAAGTACAAGATTTTTGTCTTGTAGCGTAGCGGCTCGGTGGACAAGTCGTAGGTTCACAGCACTCTGCAATGTTCCGATTCGTTTTGGGGGCACAAGCGCAATCACTGAGCTTTTTGCGTCCTTGATCTTGCCGATAATTGCGGTAATATCATCCTCGACATCAATATAAATCGCGTCTTTCTGGACAGGCCTGGAGGCTGATTTTTGAGTTGGTTGTTTAGCCGTCATATACGCATGATCCGATTGAGTTTTTCTTTGATGCTCGTCGCTTCACCACTGATGCCCATTGTATCATGACCAACACGCAATAATCCCATTGCCGTGATGAGTGTATGGTCGTTTTTTGCCTTGCCAGTAATATCTTTGATACCCACGACATCTTGAGGTGATATGTATTGAACGCTTGGTTTTTTAGAAAATGGTAAATCACTACCCCACTCTTTGTCATTCAGCGATGCGACCAGTCGCTTCAGGCTCGCCCCGCCGCCACAGAGTAATATTTTGTTTGGCAGGTGATCAACTGCATCAAATTCACTGAGCGCTAGTTCGACTCCGGCTAGCCAGACATCAAGCGTCTTGTCAAGAGCAGCATGTACATCATCGCGCACAGTCGGTTTGATATGCTCGTTGTCGATATTGATTTTGAGCTTCTCGGCATCTTCGTAGGTGATATCCATCTCGCTCGCGATCGTCCGGGTAAAGCTGCGCCCTCCGATTCCGAACATCTTGGTACCTTCAACACCGCCATCATTGACCACCGCAATATCAGTCGTTCCTCCCCCGACATCAGCAAGAATGGCGGTAAATGTGCTATTCGCATCATTGCCAAGCACGCTGCGACTGACCGCATATGGCTCTGCAGCAACAGCAAGTAGTTCCAGCGCCAACTCAGTGGCGACACGTTCAAGCGCGCCAATATGCATCATAGGCGCAAACGCGGTGTAGATCTGGACTGCAATGTCTTTTCCTTGAAACCCAATTGGATTTGATACTTTATAGCCATCGATATGGATGCTCACTAGCGCAGAGTTGACTAGCTTGACTTCGACTTCTTCATTACCTGTTTCCAGGGCAATTTGTTGCTGGGCTTTTTTCTGAGCACGTTCGTGGACTTTTTCGATGATAAATTCCATCTCGGCGGTATCGAGCGGTCGATCAGGCTGTGGTCGACGATAGCGAATTGTATTGGTGACTCCTTTGACCAACTCACCTGCAATGCCGATAACCACACGCTTGGCCTGTAGCCCTGCCTCTTCTTCTGCTTCCGACAAGGCATCCTCGCAATTACGAACAACAGCCCCAATATCAGCGATCGCACCAGAGTGCATATCACTCATCGCTTGATGCTGACGACCAACCCCCACTATCTCTAATCTGTCGCCATCAAGCTGAGCGATCAGGGCCTTGACATACTCAGTACCAATATCTAGCCCCACGATATAATTTTCTTCGAGAGCCACCTTGCTTTTCGATCGGAGTTTATCAAAAACCATAATGATAGTCATTATTATATAGCAAAAGCGAGAATACTGGTAGCGGTACAGGTAAGATTACTTGACGATAATGTGTTCATCGAGGCTAAAGTACGTAATATCACGCAATTCCTCGGGCAATGATCTCCGCAACGATGCCTGTGCAGCACGACGCATCTGTGAAATACGAGAATTTGTGACCCCGTATCGCGCTGCGATCTCGCCAATAGGCTGTCGCTCCTTATAGGGAGGCAATCCATAAGACGCCTGCAATATATCTCTATACTTCTCATCAAGCTCAGGCTTACGATGTAAGGTACCGTTTTGGAACTGGACAACAACCTCCAGGTTATCGACTAGTTCACGCATGTTAATCACCATTGCATCAATAGACGCATCCGTTGTTGCTAAGTCCCTCCCTGTCACATTAGGATTCTGCTCCTGCAGGACCTCAACACTATGCACATGCGCTAATTGTGCGCATTTTCCTAGCTCAGCAAGAATCACGCGCGGATCCTGGCCCATTGCCTCGGCCGCTTCCGCCGGCGTCATGCCTTGGCTTATCCCTTCATTGTAATTATGATAGACCCCCACAACTCGACGAGGTAGGCGAACAGCTGTCCCTATATACCGTTGCTGATCGACCATGCTTCCCTTTATACGCAATAACGCAAAAACACCAAAAGGAGTGCTCGCATCTGGGTCAAACTTTCTGAGCGCTTGCAATAACCCAAAGTGACCTTCGGCCCTAAGATCATCAGCATCGAGAACGGCCGAGCCATTATACGTTCTCTTGGCAATCTCTGTGATCGTTTTCTCGTGCATAATTGCTAACTTGGCCTTGAGGTCCTGAATAATATCTTTCAATGCTTTAGGCACGCTAGCAATTGTCTGATAGTATTCGACTGATCTGACAAGTATCGCAAGTCGTCGAGCAAATTCATTGCTGACATCGCGAGAGTAAGAATTGTGAGAGTCGGTCCCAGAAAACTGCTGTTTTGTTTCTTGTGCATATGCGAGCATTTCATGGTAAGCAGTCTCGGGATCCAAGGACCAGTATTGTTGCGCAATTTCTGCATCGCACCTTAGCAGAAGCTCCCTCTCGACATGACGTACCCCAGTCGTCTCAACGAGCTCCAATCCTGGCGCATCATCTTGAACGCCAAGCGTAATGGGGGGTGTAAATTCACTCACGAATAACTCCAATCATCCCACTCATTGTCTATTAGAAAAACTTTTTTTATTATAACATACTATTAGTAATATTGCGATGATACCGTATCAGCTCATGGCCCGTGCAGCATCTGGCAAGGATTCCTGGGCTGGAACTGTACAGCGTACACGCCCATGGCTATAGTCCCAGCGCCGACGCGCAGCTTAACGATTCGGTACTATCATGAATGAGTTAGTTGAAGTTGTTGGATCAGCGAGGCATAATTGACTTATCTCTTATTTATGCTATCATTATATTATGGGCACATTTGGCATGCTCATCCCTCTACGGAGCGGTCTACAGTCAGGAGAGTTGTATGCCCAGGAGCACCACGACACTTGCCGACATCAAAAGGCTCAGCACTGCGCAAGCGCCGATGCCGCCTCAGGTAGCGCAAGGGTTGGTCGGTCCAACCCAGCAAGAGCAATATGATAATGAGCTTGCGAGAATCGCAAGCAAAAAGTAGCCCTCACCCCAGGGTGGCGTCCGGTCGGACGCCACCCTGGATCGAATCCCTAATGGCTCGACTCCTGACTGATATTCACACCCGCAATACGGGTGTTTTATTGACTTTATTTTATTATCGTGCTATAATACTAGCAATGGAGAAAGTTTTTCGTCTAAAGAGCGGCGAGAGGCTGATTCGGCTAACTTCATACTAACTATTCTCGATAGTCGTAATGTTATTCATCAGCTACTCGAACATGCGCCTACTATGCGCGATGAAACTTTTGGTGGTTACACAGCAAGTACTATAGATGATGCGTCAGACACGGCCGTGGCAGTACGGCGCAAACGTTGTCCTGGCGAAGAAGCACCCAGTGACTATACCAATCTCACCATCGAAGCCGAAGACCGAGGAGCTATGTCGATCACCAATGATCGCGAACTCTACACGCACACAGATGATGCTGGTAATTTGTCATTGATATCCCGAGATGTATACCGGCGCCGGCTTGAAGCACTGTTTTTACCCGCCTGCAAAAATCCAGAAGATGAACTAACGTTGATGAGTGTACCAGATGATGACCTGTTGCGATACATAAAAGACAGCAGCCCATTTGTCAAAGAACGGTTTGTATACAACGGTGAGTATGACGATCTGATTGCCTCAATCACAATGGACGCCGAAGAAACGGCTAATAATTCATTGCACACATTAACCATCAAGGCCATGAGGCCTCATCCTAGCGGTGCTCATGCGGGCACTATACTGACCATCACAGAAAATCTGCTGGGCCGCACCGAGTCCGCATGCAACTATACCGATTCGTCTGCGGAACTAGTCGTTAGTCCGCATGAAGGTGTCGAGATAACGGTCGAAGATATACTCAATGGCGAACACTCGGTTAAACTGAGTCGTACCGCTTAGTACATTGACACGTCAACATATGACTGACATCATCGAAGCCATTGCGGCGCTCGAACATGACAGTCGCGCCAATGTGCGGGTTAGTTTCGAACAACTAGATTAGCCCAGCGTTTCTCGGGCTGCCCTCCTTTTTCCTAACGCAGTACGGCTTCGATGCGGCGAATACCTGCGCTACTGGCTTCTGATTCTCACGAATTTGCGAATAGATTTTTTCCATCATTCAATTAGTCAATTAGGNNACGAAATATTCTTAAAAATTATTCTTCCCCTGCCTATTACCATGTGTATAATCGCGGAGCGGGCGGGCAGCGAATTTTTATGGATAGTGTCGATAAACGCAAGTTTTTATCGCTGTTTGAACGATCCTTGTCTGACGAATTCTTAGCAGACAATCCAGAAGAGGACTTGCATACTTTTAGCGTAGAGCTCGTGGCCTATTGTCTGATGGGCAACCATTTCCACCTACTCTTTTATCAACAAGATGATCCGTTAGAGATCAGTCGCTTGATGAAATCAGTCTCCACCTCATATGCGATGTATTTCAACAAACGACACAAGCGTCAAGGCCATCTATTCCAAAGTATTTTTCGCGCCTCCTGGATCTCCAGTGACAGCTACCTACTGCACATTTCACGCTATATACACCTCAACCCTCAGACATGGCGGACATTCTATTGGTCTAGCCTACGGCATTTTCTAGGTACGGCACAGTGCGACTGGGTGCATCCCGAACGCATATTGACGATGTCGGGCGACCAGTACCGACAATTCATGGAGGATTATGAGGATCGCGCTGCCGTACTAAAAGCTCTCAAAAATGAGTTAGCGCTATAATAAGAGCAAGCTCATCTGTTAAGGGTTGAACCCTTGAGGTTTTTAGCCGCAATATGCACCGCATATCACGGCTGGGGCTTGTTCAATTTTCGGACTAACGCAACACAGCTTTGATGCGGCGAATGCCGGCGCTTGAGGCTTCTTCCTTGACGATGACGAATTTTTTGCCGCCTTCGGCTAGTTGATTGGTACGAGTGACATGTGGGCCGCCACAGATTTCGAGGCTAAATGGATTATCATCTGGTCCTGCTTGATAGACTTTGACTGTGTCACCATATTTGTCGCCAAACGCGCCTAGTGCGCCGCGGTCGAACGCTTCATTGGTTGGATATTCGCGCCAGGTCATCGGGTAATCTGCCGCGATTGCATCATTCACGATCTGTTCTACTGCGTCTAGTTGCTCACGCGTGACTTTTTCGGGATGGGAAAAATCAAACCTCAGACGCTCCATCGTAATATTGCTACCGCGCTGGATCACATGATCGCCGAGCACCATGCGCAAGGCCTTGTACATCAAGTGCGTCGCAGTGTGGTATTTGAGATGAATATCGTCATGGCCCTCGAGGCCGCCCTTGAAATCGCCTTTGGTCGCAGTACGGCTGCGCTCGCGCTGAGCTTGCATACACGTATCGAATTCCTCTCGCCAATTATCTGGTAATGCAACACCGCACCTATAGGCTTCTTCGGCGCTGAGCTCGACTGGAAAACCATAGGTATCATAGAGCATAAACAATTCGGCGCCTGTCAGGCCGTCAGTGGCAAACTTTTGCATCTGCTTGATGCCGTTTCTCAGTGTCTGCCGAAACGCTTTTTCTTCTTTGATGAGAATTTTGATCACTTCGTCGCGACGCTCAGCAACTTCTGAGAAATCATCGTGATACATATCGGCGATCACGGGCACAATTTCTTGGAGAAAATTTTGCTCAATACCAAGATCAAAACTGTAGCGAATCGCTCGGCGCACGAGCCGCCGCATGACATATCCCTGCTCCTTGTTGCTCGGTACGCAGCCGTCGACGGCCAAGAATGTCGCTGCGCGCAAGTGGTCGGCGATAACGCGCATGCTCTCGGTGTGAGATTCGTAGTTTTTGCCGCTGAGGTCTTGGAGTTTTTCGATAATCGGCCACATCAGACTAATCCGGAATACGTCTGGATCGCCCAGTTTTGCGGCAGCAATACGCTCGAGGCCAGAACCGTGGTCGATATTTGGTTTTTCGAGCAGTTGAAACTCGCCTTCAGTAACTTTTTTGTACGCCATAAAGACATTGTTGCCAATCTCCATGAAGCGGCCGCAATCGCAATTTGGATGGCACTGCGCACCAAACGCCGTATCGTGCGGCGTACCAAAATCATAGAACATCTCGCTATCGGGCCCGCACGGGTCGCCGATCGGTGTGGTCTCTGGTCCGCCGTTGCGGCTCCACCAGTTTTTGGAACCATCGTAGTAGAAAATTCTCTCGCCCTCATATATGCCGCGCTCATAGCCAGCATCCTCACTACCGATTTCAGCCTCGCCCGCACTCAAACCGCGTGCTTCATAGAGCCGCTTCCAGACATCGGCTGCCTCAGTATCTTTCGGAATGTGGTATCGTTCATCCCCAATATAGCAGGTCACATATACGCGACTCATGTCGAGTCCGACTACTTCGTCTAAGAATTCAAACATCCATTCGATCTGCTGCTCTTTGAAATAATCGCCCAGACTCCAGTTGCCCAGCATCTCAAAAAAAGTTGTATGTCGATTGTTGCCAATATCCTCAATATCCTGCGCCCTAAGACACGTCTGACTATCAACAAGACGAACACCTCTAGAGTGTGGCTCACCGAGCAAATACGGGATAATCGGCTGCATACCAGAACCGGTGAATAGAGTGGTCGGATCACCGACAGTCATGAGTGATGCGCGCGGGATGATTTCATGGCCGCGATCAGCAAAAAATTGCAAATAGGCACCACGGATTTGTTGGGTATTCATAGCAAGACAAATTATATCATAATAGTGCAGATTGCGGACAAGACATTGAAGTGCCCCCTTGGAATTCCATGCATATTATGCAGAATTCCAAGGGGGCATTTACTGAGACACCTCCTCACCGAGAAAGACTTTACAACAACTCCTTAAGTGGTCTTTTTCATCGTCACCTCTACAACTTGTCGCGTATTCCAGTCCATTTTGCGACTGGACACAATACCCCAAATTCGCAGGGGCCGCAGGAAACAATTTTGCCACACCGCCATCAAAGGCGCGAACAGAAATGTTAGCCATTGAGACGCTCGCGACCGGTCAGACCGCCACACTGTCATAAAGCGCAAACCCTGTGCGTAGCTAATAGCTGCCGGCACAAGCACCGCCTCTATCGGCGGAGGCTGTCGAGTTGTGATAGGCATCCATACGAAGATATACCCAGCCAATACGCTTGCCACAAGCAGCTGCACCCATCCGATAAGCTGACGAGCAAATCCCCAGGAAGCAACAGGCAAAAACTTCACTCGCCAGAGTCCGCGAATAAATGAGCCACGGAACCATCGAATTTGCTGGCGATAGTGGTGGCTAAAATTCGTTGGCATCATGGCAAAAGCGATTGCCGACGGCTGCTGGACTGTCTTACCCATTCTTAAAGCGAATAGCGTCAGCATACTGTCGTCAGAGAAACTGACTGGTCTCCCCAAGTACTCTTCGCGCAAGTAAGTCTCGATATTCTCGCTCAGTACACTCACGCGATAAGCGGCGATTCCGCCAGAGTTGACCAACACAGATTGCAGCCTAGACATCGATGAACGATCTGTAAGCTGTTGCGTCACAAACAACATGTCGGTGACGCGCGCCAATAGAGTGCATCGGTTATTCCATGCGAGAATGATTCCAGCAACTGATTGAATCTGCTGATCACAAAACGGTCGACAGAGCTTCTCGACTGCTTGACGATCAAGAATACTGTCTGAGTCGACAGTCACAAATACATCTGCTGCGGTTATCTTCCGAAACGCCGCTGCTTGAGCATGCCTCTTGCCTTGATTTGGGGTACGCTCCCATGTCGCTCTCACTCCATACTGTACTGCATCAACCAAGAATTGCTTCTTGAGTGCATCGTATTGTTCTGGATTGCAAGAACCGTCGTCAACCACATGAATCTCTTGCGGCACCTGGCTCTGATCCAATAGCGCTCGCAACGTCGTTTCAAGAGTCTGCGGATCTTCATTGTAGACTGGAACAAGTACCGCAACTTTCGGATTTACCCAGCCATAATTGAAGTATTCTCGCTCAGCAAAGGCCAGTAATAACTGAATGCCAACAAGCACGAAAAGCACATTGAATGTCCATAGTAGAACTTCGCTACGAGCACCCTCGCTATGCAGAGTCATAAAGTAGCGGCGAACTCCCCAGTAAGCAATTGCCCATAAACAGAGAGCAAGCGCCACAGAGTGTACGCTTGATACGAGCAGGGCGCGTGGCCTCCCAGACTGACGGGCCGACTCCATCGCTTTGCTACGCTGCGTGGCAATAGAGAAGCGCCTGAACAGGAATAGTCTCACGAAAACGGCTGCAACTAATGGAACCCCAAGGCAGCTAATGATGATGAAAAAGAGCATGTCTCTCCTCACAGAGGGCCAAATGAATTGCCGCTCACGCGGCAATCTATAAATACGATACCATTATTATAATATATTTGCAACTTTTCCCAAAGTATCAGCTACATGAAAATCTTTTCGACAATACTTTTATTTGGCGCTTACGTGATGGAAAATAGCAGAACAAACTACGCCGCACCTAAGAGCTTACGACGATACCGCCACCGAGACAGTAATTTTCGTTATAGATGACGACCGATTGTCCTGGCGTAACAGCTCGCTGGGGATGATCGAGAGAGACGATAACCCGCGCAGCATCATACTCTAATCTCGCCGTGACAAATGGGGCTCGATGGCGCACTCGAATACGACACGATTTCGTAGATGGTGCTTGATCAATCCAGTGGACATCCGCAAGAACAATATCCCGTTGCCATATCGACGCATTGTTGAGATCGCGGCTGACATACACGATGTTGGCTTCCATATCTTTGCCAACAACATAGTACGGTAAGCCGCCGCCGACATCGAGTCCGTGTCGTTGACCGAGGGTATAGAATATCGCCCCATCATGCCGGCCAAGCACGTCGCCAGATTCGCGCTCAACAATATCGCCAGGCGAAACCTGAACATATTCGCTCAAAAAATCTCTTATACCGATTTTGCCGACAAAACAAATGCCTTGCGAATCACGCTTGCCCGCCGTATAGAGCCCGCGCGCTGCCGCCATTTCGCGCACCTGTGGTTTGATGTATTGACCGAGCGGAAAACACGTCGCTTGCAGCGCCTGTCGCGAAACACGATAGAGAAAATACGTCTGGTCTTTGTTGGTGTCGGCTGCCATCATCAGCCGACCATTTACCGTCTGTGCATAGTGACCTGTGGCGATCTTTTCGGCACCATCTTTGAGTGCTGCGCTGAGAAATAACTTGAACTTTACCTCTTGATTACACATGATATCGGGGTTTGGCGTCCGACCATGTCGATATTCGTCGATCATATAATCAACAACGGTTTGTTGGTACTCTGCCTCAAAATCAAATACTTTGAAGTCAATTCCCAGCTGAACAGCGACACGCTTAGCATCGGCGAGATCCTCGGCCCATGGGCAGCGCATACCAGGGAGATCGCGCGACCAGTTTTTCATATAAACACCCGTCACATCATGTCCCTGTTCGACAAGGAGTGCCGCAGCAAGACTTGAGTCGACTCCACCACTCATGCCAACATATATCTTCACTAGATCAAGTCCTGAACAGCAATAATTACTATTTTGATCAGTTCTGTCGATGCCAAATACCAGCCAATTGGTGTCAACCACCACCAACCAGACCATTGATTATCACGCGAAACGGGGCTATTGCGGAGCGATATATCCGCAATACGTGATGAAAATTCGATACTGGCGCGACGCTGGTGGTATGCGGAGGTTACCAAAATCACGGAATGAATGTTTTTGTCTCTAAAAATCCCGCGAGTTTTTTCGGCATTTTGACTTGTCGTCTCACTACTCTCTTCGATGATAATATCCTGAGCTGGCACGCCGTTTGCCAGTGCAATGCTACGCATCACCTCGGCGTTACTTGGCCCTGACTTGTCCTGGGCTGCACCCGAGAACACCAGCACTGGCGCCCATCCGTGCTTGTAGAGCTGGATAGCTCGTTGCGTCCGTGCTGTCGTATCGCCGCCGCTCACCGCCACAATCGCATTGGCCATTTCGCAGCCATGTTGATCTGACGGCCGATCATTGCACTTGCTAAGATCATCGGGTGCTAGAAATACACTCATCAGTACGATTATCAGCATGACAATTGCCGCAAAAACACCGACTCGCCGTACGCTCATCTGGCTATCCTTTCGTATTCTTGACACACGACCTCAATGATAATCTTTGCAGCCCGAGCAATGTTTTGCTCGTGAGATAAGCGCCCTAGCGTGAGGCGCAGACTCCCATCTGCAACCACTGGATCGAGGCCAATCGCAGTCAAAACATGTGAACGCAGCGCATGATTGGCTGCGCATGCACTACCGGTCGCAACGAGAACACCGCGACTCTCCAGCCCAAACACTAGGCGCTCAGCATCGAGGCCAGGCCAGGCAATATGTAGGTAGTTTGGCAATCGACGCTTAGCGTGACCGACAAACACTGCCTCGGGATACGCCTCGCTCAATCGAGCCTGCATCATATCCCTCAGGCGGGATAATCGTTGTGCCTCTTGATTGCGATGCTCGGTCGCAAGCTCGAGGGCTCTCGCAAACCCGATCGTACCAGCAACATTTTCGGTGCCACTACGCAAGCCTCGCTCCTGACCGCCGCCTACTATGAGAGGATCTAGCAGTACTGTACTCTTGAGCCACAGTAGTCCGACTTGCTTGGGTCCATAGATCTTGCCGGCATTGAGCGTTAGCATATCAACACCAAGTCGCGCAACGTGTGTATTTAACAGCCCCACTCCCTGCGATGCATCGCAGTGCAAGTGGATAGGCACAGCTATACGTGCCGCGACACGACGAGCACGCTCTTCTTGCACAATTCGTGCTATCTCACGTATCGGCTGGATTGTCCCCAGCTCATTGTTCGCTAGCCCAATACTAATGAGTGTTGTCTGATCATGGAGCGCCGACTTAACCGCATCAACATCAACAATCCCCTGACTATCTACTGCGACAATCGTGTGTGGTCGACGACGAGCAGCCATCAACACTGCGGTGTGCTCGATAGCCGACGTGACCATATGCCCCGCCCCACTCAGCCCAAGATTGATCGACTCGGTCGCACCAGCAGTCATGATAATCTCATCTCCTTTGGCGCCAATACATTTTCCTATGCGATGCTTGGCGGCATGATATGCTCGACGCACAGCCACAGCCGGCGCATAGGGACTCGACGGATTATAGAAATCATGAGCAAAATATGGCGTCATCTCAGCCAGCACCCGATCGTCGAGAGGAGTCGCAGCGGCATGGTCCAGATAGATAGTTGGGTTATTCACGTATCTATTATATCAAGTCAGACGCCAGCTTGACACCGGTCTCGGGGTCGCGTCGGTAAACCTCACGAGCAACCCGTTCATAGTAAATACGAGTCGCACTGAGTAGATGGTCAAGCTCATCACCATCAAGATAACTATAGCGAGCACCCTCTTGAATCTTTAGGACACCGTTTTGCTGAATCTCGTACCGAGTGGTTGCAAGCTGGATACGATTGTCCTGATCGACCCACTCCTCATGCCATATCCACGTATGGGCATCGAGGCAAAAAAACTCACGACGATGACCGTGTGGGATCGGTCCAAATAATTGCTTACCAATTTCACTCTCCATTTGTAATAGTTCGCGGTCTGTCAAGCGACCAAAAGGCTTTGCTGACGATCTAGACAACGAGAAAAATGCTGGCTTCTTGATCCGGACATCGTCACCAACTAGGAGAGAGAAGGCGCGGCTCATCATGCCAGGCATGTTAGCTCCTATGCAGCCTCTCCGTCAAATTGCTCGCTCTGGCTAGAGGCGGTAGCCCAGGGCGATGATAGTTCAGGATTAGCTTCATGCCTCTGAGTGTCTCTCAACCACTCAACCCGTTCACCGAGTCTCAAAATAACATCATATTTCGTGAGGCGATTGGGAGCAGAGTCTTTGGCGACGCCATCTGTCAGTTCGATAACACTGCGGCCAAGCTCTGTCGATCCAGGACGATCAACGATTTTACGCTGCGTGTTCGCATCAAGCGCAAGCTCCAGGGCTTCATTGGCATGAGACGTATATGGTAGTTCGCTCGTATGCAAATCCAGTTGATCACCCGAAGTAAGCGCAGTTGTCTGCTCTGGAAACGTGTTCGGTGGTATATGGTAATATGAATTTTCGCTCATAATCGTACGGGGTGTTTAGATAGAAAATAGCGCTTTGGTATTGGTGGTAGTCGCCGAAACAACAAAATCTTGCCCGAGATTTCTCGTCTGGGCAATATGTTCTGCTACCCGCACCACATACGCTGGCTCGTTTATATTACCACGATATGGACTTGGGGTCAAGAACGGTGCGTCAGTTTCAAGTAGGATTTTTTGGAGCGGAATCTGTGCATAGAGCGCCGCTTGCGCGGCGTTTTTGGTAAACGTCGAGATACCATTGAGCCCGATATAGAGCCCGCGCTCAAGCCCGCGCTCCGCCTGATCGGCCGTATCGGTAAAACTATGAAGCACTCCTCTCAAATTGTGAAAATTATCAAATAGTGGCCAAAAATCGTCATAAGCATCCCGCACATGAAAACTGACCGGCAAATCATGATCGACTGCAAATTGTAGCTGCTCCTCGAGGACGCGCTGCTGTATGTCGCGTGGACTGTGGTCATAGTAATAGTCCAGGCCGATTTCGCCCACCCCAACAATTACCCGCTGATCGCGCGTAGAGGAGATGAGTCGCGAAAACTCCACGAGATAATCGCTCCCGAGCACTTGTTTGGCGTCATGAGGATGAATGCCGAGTGTCGCGTAGCAACCGTCGTGAGTCGCCGCAAATTCTACCGCCTCTCGAGAGCTCCGCCTATCGGTGCCAACGCAAATCATCTGCATGACGTTGGCACTGCGCGCCCTTTCATAGACCACCTGCCCGTTCTCAGGATAGAATTCACTGTCGTGAATATGGCAGTGAGAATCGATAGGGTGTGTCATAGAAGTATTATTTGTCCGTTTTTGGCGCGTGCGGGTCAGGAGTATGGAGGTATTTTTTGGGGAAAAGCGGCTGATTGTCAAATGTCACGATTCCATCATTGAAAATTACGCGGATAGCGGCCGCCGTCGCGGGCATGAACGGTACCATCATATCAGCTATCTGAAGCAATACCCCTGCACAATGTGACAATACTTCCGCCAAGTGTTCAGTTGCGTCAGGATCTTTGTCGCGTTTTTTGGCAATTTCCCATGGTTTCACTTGATCGAGGTATTGGTTGAGTACACGGACGATGTTCCATACTTCATCGAATGCTTTATCAAATTCGAGGCGACCCATCAGTTCGTGATACGGCCCCATGTCATGCTCGGCTTGCGGCGCATCGCCAATCACTCCAGCCTGGTAGCGTGTGATCATGGCAGCAACGCGCTGGACGAGGTTGCCTAGGTCATTGCCAAGCTCGGTATTGTATGTAATCTCAAATCGTTCCCAAGTGAAATCACCATCGTCTTGGGTCGGGATGTGGCGAGAAAAATAATATCGAAATGCATCTGAACCATACGCTTCGATCACTTCCATCGGATCGATACCATTGCCGACCGTTTTGCTGATTTTTGACCCGCCAATATTGACATGGCCGTGAACCAGAAGTTTTTTGGGTAACGGCAGGTCGAGTCCTAGGAGGATTGCTGGCCAAATACCGGCATGGAATCTCAGAATATCTTTGCCGATCACCTGGATATCTGCTGGCCAATACGCTTGCCAACCCTCACGGTCAGGGTACCCAAGCACCGTGATATAGTTGCACAGCGCGTCGAGCCAGACATACATGACCTGCTCGGGATCACCAGGCACGCTGATACCCCACGACAAGTGGCGGCGCGGACGCGAGATACTGACGTCATGCACGCCGTCCTTGATGATATTGAGAAATTCTAGCTTTTTGGACTCTGGGACGATTTTCATACGTCCTGTTGTAATCGCCTCACGAATCGTGTCGGTAAAATCGCTTGCGCGCAAATAGTAGTTTTCTTCGCTAACACGCTGGTATGGAGTCTGGTGATCAGGGCAGATGCTATTAGTAGCTTCAACTTCTTTGTCGGCATAGAACGCTTCGCAACCTTGGCAATACCAGCCTTCGTATTTGTCTTTGTAGATATGTGGTGCGAGCTTCTGCCAAACATATTGCACCGCGCCGATATGATGCGGGTCGGTAGTGCGGATGAAATCGGTATATTCGGCGCCAACTGCACTCATCATGCTTTGGAAATTACCATACATGCTATCGACGTAGTTTTGAGGTTCCACACCTGCTTCGGCAGCCTTTGCCGCGATCTTGTTACCATGCTCGTCCGTACCGACCTGAAATTTCACCTCATGGCCATTGTGACGCTGATAGCGCGTCCATATATCAGCTATGAGATAATCAATAGCGTTACCAATATGCGGCTTGGCATTGGCGTACGGGATGGCGGTTGTAATATAGAGCTTTTTACCCATTGAAGTTTATTATAACAGATATGCAGTAGGGGTAACAGGCGGAGATTGACACATGCTCTATTATGGCGTATAGTATTTATCAAGCTGTCCCCTACAATCAGGAGGAATGATGACAGCCGTTGCTGAAAAGACCTGCACGTCCACCGACGTCGAAGCCGCTGCTACCACTGCCGTGGAGATTGTAGTTCGTCAGGACAATGCCCCGACGCTGGTGGCCGGTTACAACACCACTATGCCCGCCAATGAAGCGGCAGTAAGGCTGCGCAGATTCTGCTTGTGGTGTGACGCATGTACGCCGCTGAGCACCCAGTACAGCGACGTCGGCGCTTGGGTGTCGGTTCAGCTTCGTGCCACGTGTGATGCAGCCAAACTGGTGCATCTACTGGAAGAGGTGGTCACTGCGCACTAGAACAGGCGTCCTACGGCGCACCGTGAGAGAGGCACGCCCTCATCACGGTGCGCCTCTTTAATTTGTCAGAGATTTACTTCATATAGGCTAAAATGGCAAACCGGCCGGTATGATCGCCCTGAGAGTGGGAGAAGTAGTGCGGGTCGCGGGCAGAATCTACGGAAGATGCGTGAATATTGACTGGCTCGATACCTTGAGCGATGAGTTGTGCTGTGTTATACCCTACCATGTCGATATAGACTCCATCGTCTCGGTGGTCTACAAAACCCCNNCCCCGCCACTCAGGCGTATCGGCATGGTCAAAATATACTAGCCGATAGGACTGACGCTGCACTGCTGGACTCATCCAAGCGATCAGATTTGCTACTTCCACACCATCTGTTCGAAGACGGGTAAATAGCCTTGGTATGACGTCAGTCAACGTCGAGTGACGACCCATGTGCATGACGGTAAGCGTGCTAGTGGCAGGGTCGTGTAGGACAATCCCGATACAATCTGCGAGTGGCAAAAATATGCCGACATTTCGCGAGCGTGTGATAATAGTATCGCCGATAACAGCTGGTTCAAACTTCGTGGTGTTACGCGCATCGACCTCTGTGATGAGGTGATATGTGGCATCATCATGATAGTTGATCCATTGGTAGACAACATCGTCAAAATCGACGCCCTGCTCTCGACAAAACTGACGGCGATTTCGCATAATTTCATCAGCATGCAAGCCAACTTGGCGATTGAGCATGGTGCCATCGCTACGGCTAGACACCCGCACAACTACATTGTCGGCAAAACACGTCGGCTGATCGTGGGCAATTATGGCGCAGCCTCGGCGAGGCGCAGCCAGTCGTCGATCGACAGATCTTCGGCGCGAGCGTCGGGTGATATGTTGACGTGGCGGAGCAATGTTTCGACTGATGGCTTTTCCATGTGCAACCCACCCGCTAGGCTGGAGCGAAGTTTTTTGCGCCGAGCCGAAAACCCAGCCCGCACGACGCGAAACAGCGAAGCTTCATCTTCACAACTTACCAATGGTTGATGGCGCGTCTTGAGTATCACTACCTGCGAATCAACGCGCGGCGGCGGTGTGAAATACTGACGCCCCACGTCGATACCGAGCTGGACTTCTGCAAATATCTGGGCACTAACTGCGAGTATACTCATATCGCCAGGACGAGCCGCCAGGCGCTCGGCTACTTCTTTTTGGACAAGCAAGACAACAGCCGATGGTTTGTTCTCGGCAGTCATGAGTAACTGGACGATCCGACTGGTAATGTAGTACGGGACGTTCGCCACAACTTTGTAGCCGCGAGGTAGTTGATTGAGGTCGTATGCGAGAATATCACTCGTCACTACTGTGAGGTTTTTGCCAGGAAATTGTCCTGGCAATTTGCGCGCGAGGTCATGGTCAAACTCAACAGCCACGACTCGCCCAGCCCGACGCAATAATTCGCTCGTCAGCGTCCCAAGCCCTGGGCCGATCTCAAGCACAGTATCAGCAGGGGTAATTTCGATTGCATCAGCGATATTCGCGAGGACAGATCGATCTGTGAGCCAGTGCTGACCAAGTTCTTTTTTGGGCACAAATTAAATTCCGTTAGGGATGGTCCAGTCAGTGGCAATGTCATAGCCCTCGGGATGAACAGCTGCAAAACCGCCCGTATCGTAGACTTTGGCGAGGCCATTACTGGTCTCGACGACCGAACAACGGGGGTGACGAGCGAGATTGGCAGCGATGATGATATACCCATCCTTATCGACTTTGATACCGTCTTCACGGACGCTGTATTTGCCGCCAGCCCCACAGTTGCTCATCACGACATTCATCGGCAAGTCATAATACGTCTCGCGGTGCACAATACCTGCGCTATCAGTAAACATGACAACACCCCTTGACTTAGTCAGCGGGTTTTTCGATGGCCCCGCACCCGTGATTTCGATTTGTTTGGTTGGCTCTTGAGTGATCTTGGTGTCGATCACTTGCCGACCGATCTCTGCGCCATATTGCATGGAGACCTTGTATGTCACCGTCTTCCTGCCCTTTACACCAGGGGTTTGGACTGCCCTGTAGCCAGCTGGTTTGGTTGTGTCAATGACTTTTTCGACCGCAAAATCAATCATTTCCTCTCGTGTTTGGGTGACTTCTGACGCTCTCGTAATCGTCATTTTCTCGGCAACTCCATCAGAGAGTACATTGTCTGATCGTGATAAATCGACCGTATCTTCTGGATAAAGCGTGAGTCCAGCAGTCTGAGCAATTTGATTCGCGGTTCGATAAGGCGTCATGACTTTTGTCCGCATCGCGCCGTCAACAAT